>NZ_BAAAUT010000005.1:0-180902 GCF_039534085.1 Planomonospora alba | reverse complement strand
TGCCCGCCCCGGCCCGCCCGGCCCCGCCCCGGCCACGGCCCCGGCCCCGGCCCGGCCGGCCCGCGGGCGCGGTGGTCCCCGGCGGACCGGCGCCGCGGCCGGCGCCCGCGCGCACTGCGGATGAGAGGAATCCCATGAAGGCGTTCGTCCTGCACTCGTACGGCTCACCCGACGCACTGGAGCTCACCGAGATCGACCGGCCCGTGCCCGCCGACGACGAGGTGCTGGTCCGGGTGCTCGCCACCTCCGTCCAGCCCTACGACTGGCACCTCATGAGAGGGGAGCCGTACATCGCGCGCCTGATGGGCGGCGGCCCCGGGCTGCGCAGGCCGAAGATCCGCGTCCTGGGCGCCGACCTCGCCGGGCGGGTCGAGGCGGTCGGCAGGGATGTGACGGAGTTCCGCCCCGGCGACGAGGTGTACGGCATGCCCAAGCAGGGCGGCTTCGCCGAGTACGCCTGCGTCCGGGCCGCGGAGCTGGCGCCGAAACCGCGGAACCTGTCGTTCGAGCAGGCGGCGGCGGTACCGCTGGCGGCCTGCACCGCCCTGCTGGGCCTGCGCGACGACGGACGGGTCCGGCCGGGGCAGAGCGTCCTCGTCAACGGGGCCTCGGGAGGCGTGGGCACGTTCGCCGTGCAGCTCGCCAGGGCGTTCGGCGCGCGGGTCACCGCCGTCTGCGGCACCCGGAACGTGGAACTGGTGCGATCGCTCGGCGCGGACGAGGTCGTCGACTACACCGAGGAGGACTTCACCCGCGGCGGGCGGCGCCACGACCTGGTGCTGGACGTCGCGGGCGGCCACCCGGCGCGGGCGTACCGGCGGGTGCTCGCTCCCGGGGGGAGCCTCGTCATCGTCGGCGGGCCGGGCGGCCGGTGGCTGCAGCCCGTCGGCCGCATCCTCTCGGCGCTCGTGGTGTCACGGCTCGTCTCGCAGCGGACGGTCCTGACGGACGTGGTCCGGTGCACGGAGAACAGGCGGAACCTGATGACGCTGACCGGGCTCATCGAGGACGGGCGCCTCGTCCCGGTCATCGACCGCAGCCATCCGTTCGAGGAGATCCCGGCGGCCGTCGCCTACCAGGAGCGGGGGCACGCCACGGGGAAGGTCGTCATCACGGTCTGACGGAGGCCGGACGGGGCCGGGCGGGACCGGCCCCCGCCCATCCGTACCCACCCGCACGAGCCGGGCCCTCGCCGGACCCTCACCGGGGGGCGGGGGCGTCCGGGGCGGGCCCGGTGTAGAGGCGGGCGACGACGTCCTCCAGCGACTCCTCGCCGGGGGCGGTGGCGCGCAGCTCGTCGAGGGTGCCGTCGAAGCCCAGCCGGCCGCGGTCGATGAGCATGACGCGGCGGCAGAGCTTCTCGATGTCGCCGAGGTCGTGCGTGGTGAGCAGGACCGTCGTGCCGCGCTCGGCGTTGAGGCGGCGCAGGAAGTCGCGCATGGCGACCTTGCTCACCACGTCGAGGCCGATCGTGGGCTCGTCCAGCACCAGCACGGCGGGGTCGTGCAGCAGGGCCGCGGTGACGTCGCCGCGCATGCGCTGACCGAGGCTGAGCTGGCGGACCGGGGTGTCCATGAACGGGCCGAGCTCCAGCAGGCCGGTCAGCTCGTCCAGCCGCCGCCGGAAATCATTCCGATCTACTTTGTAAAGGTACCGGATCAGCTGAAAACTGTCCTTCAGCGGCAGGTCCCACCACAGGGTCGTCCGCTGCCCGAAGACCACCCCGATCCGGCGGGCCAGCACCGTACGGCGCCGCGTCGGGTCGAGCCCGGCCACCCGCAGCCGCCCCGACGTCGGCGCGAGGATGCCGGTGAGCATCTTGATGGTGGTGGACTTGCCCGCGCCGTTCGGCCCGAGACAACCGACGAACTCCCCGGCCCCGACGGTGAACGACAGGTCCCGTACGGCGTGCACCGTCCGCCTGGCCCGGCCCCGGCCGACGGTGAAGGAACGCCCCACCCGGTCGACTTCGATCATGCGGTTCAACTCCCCGTGGAACGGTAGCGGCGGATGCCCGCCCGCCAGGCCGCCGCGGCGGCCAGGGCGAGCAGCAGGGCGGCGAGCGGCGCGGCGAAGCGCAGCCAGTGCGGCAGGCCGAGCGGGTCGGGCCGGTCCAGCACGTACAGGGCGGGCTGCCAGTTGACGAACGCCAGCGGCACGACGAACGTCACCGCCTTGACCAGTTGCTCGCCGTAGACGTTGAGCGGGTACTGGGTGAGCGCGTTGCCGCCGTAGGTGAAGGCGTTGGCCACCTCGGGCGCGTCGGTCAGCAGGAACTGCAGGGCTCCGCCGAGCGTGAAGACCGAAGCGAAGATGACCACCCCGCACGTGATCATCACGGGGATCATCCACGCCCGATCCCAGCCGGGCTCCAGCGCGGGCAGGGCGATGCCGAGCACCACCGCCGACTGGGCGAGGCGGCCGAGGCGGTGCACGCCGAACCGGTCGGTGGCCATCTGGACGAACGTGCCCGCGGGCCGGATCAGCATGACGTCGAAGCTGCCGGCCCTGATGTGCGCACTGAGCCGGTCGACGTTGCCGAAGAGCATGTCGGCCAGGGCGAACGCCATGTCGGCGGTGCCGTACAGGAACATGACCTCGGCCAGGCCGAACCCGGCCAGCGTCTCGGTGTGCTGGAAGACGACCCAGACGGCCGCGACGTCCAGCGCGTTCACCGCGAAGGAGCCGAGCGTCAGCATCGCCAGCGAGACCGGGTACTGGGCCGAGGCGCGCAGCCACGTCCAGGCGAGCAGCAGGTAGGTCCTAACCACGGGCGGCCTCCCGGACCGGCCGGACGGCGCGGGCGGGCGGGGACGCGACCGCGCTCCCGGCCCGGGCGGGCGGGGACGCCGCGGGGTCAGCCACCCTGGACCACCACCTTGCGGCGGGCGGCGCGGGTGACGAGGGCGCCCAGGGAGAGCAGCGCCGCCGCCCACAGGACCTGGAAGCCGAGCGCCTCCAGCACGTCCCGCTTGCCGAGGTAGACGTCGGCGGGCACCTGGACCATCGCCGCCCAGGGCAGGGACTGCGCCAGCGTGCCCAACCAGCCGGGGAACAGGTTCAGCGGCAGCACCATGCCGCTGAGGAAGAGCGTCAGCACCAGCGAGAGCGACTGCACGCCCTGGTCGTCGACGATCCAGCAGCACGCCAGCGCCATCAGGTAGCGCCAGGCGAAGCTGACGACCACGCCGAGGGCGAAGGCGGCGGTGAAGGACGCCCAGGCCGCGGCGGAGACCGGCACGACGACGCCGAACAGCGCGGCGCCGAGGAACGTCGGCGGCAGGCTCCGGAGCAGGAACAGGTAGGCGGCACGGCCCAGGTCGTCGGCGAGGCTCCACAGCTGCAGGGAGGCCGGGCGGAGCAGGTCGACGGCGACCTCCCCGCTGCGCACCCGCCCGGCGAGCTGGAGCCCGCCGCCGAAGACCTGCATGGGACCGATGAACGCCTGGCTGAGGAAGCAGAAGGTGACGGCGTCGGCCACGTCGTATCCGGCGAGGCCGGGGCGGGCCTCCCAGAGGGCGATCAGGACGTAGGCGCGCAGGACGCCGAAGACGGTGTTGGTGAAGGCCCCGGCGAGGGCGGCGGCGCGGTAGGCGGAGTGGCGGCGGAAACCGTAGGCGGCGACGCGCGCGTAGAGCAGGAAGACGACCTCCTGGGCGGCTCTGCGGGCTCGGATCGGCCGGCGCGGGCGGCCGGGTGCGGAACGGGCCCGCGGACGGGACGGCCGGGCCCCGGACGGGAGCCCGAGCCATTGTCCTCGCCGCCGGGGGACGCGGCAACGGGTTATCCGCGGGCCGCCTCTCAAGACCGCTCCCTCACCGCGCTCGGCCGCCGTGCTCGGCTGCCGCAGTCGTTCCCCGGGGAGCGGCCGGACGGGCCGTGCCGGCGGCCGCGTCGAGGCTTCACGCCTGCTGGCAGGCCGTGTGACGCGTGACACAGCCGTAACCATCGCGATATGCCCAAGGAATGGTAGAAGGAAGTTCTAAAGGGCATCCTCCTTGCCAAGGAGGTGCCCGCATGCACGACGGGATCGATGTCGACGTCTGCCCCGGTTACCCGGTCAGCTGGCAGGCCGTGGCGCTCACCACGATCATGCGGGGCACCTTCAAGCCGCTCTCCGGGCTGCTGCTGCGCTCGGACGCCAGCGTGGTCGCCGCCTCCAGGATCGTCTCCCTCGCCAAGAGGGTCCCGCTCCGGCCGCCCCGGCACGTGACCGTCGAGGAGGAGACCGTCGCGGGGTGCGAGGCGGAGTGGGTCCGCGCCGGGCGGGAACTCGAGGAGGACAAGGCGCTGCTCTACTTCCACGGCGGCGCCTACTTCGTCTGCTCCCCGGCCACCCACCGGCCGATCACCTGGCGCATGTCGGCCGCGGCCCGGCGCCCGGTGCTGGCCGTCGACTACCGCCAGGGCCCGGTGCACACGCTGGCCGAGTCGCTGGAGGACGCGGTCGCCGCCTATCTGTCCCTGCTGGAGCGGGGATACGCCCCCGAGGACGTCGTCTTCGCGGGCGACTCCGCAGGGGGCCACCTCACGCTGGCGTCCCTGCTGGCGCTGCGCGACCGCGGGCTGCCGCTGCCCGCCGCCGCGGTGTGCCTGTCCCCGTGGACCGACCTCACCGACACCCCGCGCCGGGCCAACCGGTTCGCCGACCCGCTGATCCCGGCGAGCCGCGTCGACTGGCTCGCCCGCCGCTGGACCTCCGGCCTGGACGCCCGGGACCCGCTGGTCTCCCCGGTGCTGGGCGACTACGCGGGGCTGCCGCCGCTGATGATCGTCACAGGCTCCACCGAGGTCCTGCGCGACGAGGGCCGGCGGGTCGCCGCGCGGGCCCGCCAGGCGGGCGTCCCGGTGACCTACGAGGAGTGGCGGCACATGCCGCACGTCTTCCCGATCCTGGCCGACGTCCTGCCCGAGGCGCGCCAGGCGTTCCGGCACATCGCCCGCTTCCTGGGCGCAGCGGGGGCGTTCGCCGGGCACGGCCCGTCCACCGGGGACCTGCCGGCCGCGGATCCTGAGACGGACGCCGGCTCCGCCGCCGCCTGACCGGTCCCGCTCCCGGCCGGCTCCGCCGCCCGCCGGGCGGTCCGGGCGGTCCGTGTGGCTCGCGCGGTCTGCGCCGCCCGGCTGCCCGTGTGGTCAGTGCCGTCCGGGCGGTCCGCGCGGCGGCGCGGTCCGTGCGGTCAGTGCCGTCCGGCGGGCGCGCCGCTGCGGGGCGCGCGGCGCCGTCCCCGCAGGCCACGGCGGAACACGCCGCCCCTCCGGTCCCACCGGTTACTTACCTTGAGGGATCATTCGGCTTACCGGCCATACCCCTTCCGACGGGTCGGCGGCGAAGGCCCTCGCCCTCCGGTCACAGTGTGCTTGCCGTAGCGCGCGCACGAGAGGCTCGATCCGGATGGCACGTGGCGGAACCGGCCCCGAGAACGGGACACCCCCTGGTGTGCGGCCGCTGACCGTGGGGGACCCGGTCATCATCGGCCGCTACCTCCTGCTCGGCCGCCTGGGGGCGGGCGGCATGGGCGTGGTCTACCTGGCCGAGCACCCCCGCGGCGGGGTGGTCGCGATCAAGACACCGCACCCGGTGCACCTCGACGATCCCACGCTCCGCGCCCGTTTCGCGGAGGAAGTGGAATTCTCCCGCCGGGTGGTGCCCTTCTGCACCGCCGCGGTGATCGAGGACGGCACCGACCGGGAACGGCCCTACCTGGTCACGGAGTACGTCCCCGGCCCCTCGCTCTCCCAGGTGGTGGCCGCCCGGGGCGCGCTCACCCCCGACCTCGCCTACGGCGCCGCCCTCGGCGTGGCCGCGGCGCTGACGGCGGTGCACGGGGCCGGGCTGGTCCACCGCGACCTGAAGCCGGCGAACGTGCTGCTCTCACCGGCCGGCCCCCGGGTGATCGACTTCGGGATCGCCAGGGACGTGGACGGCCTCGCCGCGCACACCGAGGCCGGGCAGGTCATGGGGAGCCCCGGCTGGGTCGCCCCGGAGCGGCTCACCGGAGGCCGGGTGCTGCCCGCCTCGGACGTCTTCTCCTGGGGCTGCCTGGTCGCCTACGCGGCGACCGGCCACCACCCGTTCGGTGCGGGCGAGCCCGACGTGCTGACCCGGCGGATCCTGGTCGAGCCGCCCGGCCTCTCCCGGGTGCCTGCGCTGCTGCGCCCGATCGTGGCGGCGGCCCTGGAGAAGGAGCCCGCCCGGCGGCCCTCCGCGACCGACCTGCTGGGCGCGCTGCTCGCCGCGGGCGGGATCGGCGCCCCGTCGGACCTGCGCGCGGCGGTCGCCGGGGTGCTGGCGGAGATCTGGACGCCGGTTCCCCACCCGCCCCCGGACCGGGACCCGTTCCCGGTGCCCGGCGGGCCGGTCCCGGCCGTCCCCGCCCATCTGGATCCGCGGGCCTTCGCGGGCTCCGCCGTACGGCCGGGTCCGCGGGCCTTCGCGGGTCCCGCCCGGCCGGCGGTCCACCCGGGGACCGGTCGCCGGGGCGGGGGAGGGCGGCAGGACCCGGACGGGTCCGCACCCCCGGCCCGGCCGTCCCGCCGGGCCGGGCCCCGCGGCGGGGTCCATCTGCCTCAGGCGGGCCTGGCGGCGCTGGCCACGCTCTCCCTTGCGGCGCTCGCCGTGGTCGCGGCCGGGAACGGCGGCGGCCACGGCGCGGACGGCGACGTCCGGCAGCCCGAGCACGTGCCGCTGGTGATCCCGGCCGACGACCCGGCCAGAGGCACGGCCTCCGGCGCGTCCCGGCCCCGGGACGGCCGGGTGCGGCCGGCGGTGCCGACCGTACCGCTGGAGACCACCGTCACCGCGACGCGGACCGTTGCGGCGCCGCAGGTCACCGGCGACCGGGAGGAGCCGCCGGCCCAGGGCGGCCCGCGGAGCCCGCGGGAGCGGCGCGGCGGACGCGGGGGCGGGGGCGGCGGGCCGCAGGAGCCTCGGCCGTGCGCGGACACGGATGCGGGCGACGGGGCCGCGCGGCCGGGTCCCGGCGGGCGGTGCCCGACGCCGACGGGCGGGGCGGAGCCGTCCTTCACCCGGATCCCGCAGACCGGTGACGGCGAGAGCCCGTCACAGTCTCCGAGCGCCTCCACCACGGCGAGCGCGACCGCCTCCCCGGCCCCGGGGCCCTCGGTGCAGATCGGCGGCTGAGGACGCACGGGCTTCCCCGCCGGGTCGCGCGTCCCCCGCGCACGCTGACGCCCCGGTGCCGTGTACGGCGGCCGGCGGTCCAGCGCGGGGGCCGGCGTCCCCGTGCGGTGGCGGGCGCATCGGTTAGGGTGAACGGCGCGAATCGGAGGGGGAGGGGGAGGCTGTGCCGGGAGCGGTCGAACTGAGCGGTGTCGGCGTCCGGGTCGTGGGCCGGACGCTGCTGGCGGACGTCGACTGGCGGGTGGAGTACGGCCAGCACTGGGTGGTGCTCGGGCCCAACGGGGCGGGGAAGACGACGATGCTGTCGCTGGCGGCCGCCGTCCGGCACCCCAGCGAGGGCACGGTCACCGTCCTCGGCCAGCGGCTGGGCCGGGTGGACCTGCGGGAGCTGCGCCGCCGCATCGGCCTGGTCGCGGCCAGCCGGCGGCTCGTCGACGAGGAACTGCTGGAGGAGGAGGGCGCCACCGCGCACACCGTCGTCCTCACCGGATACACCGGGACCAGCGCCCCGCTCTGGGAGCGCTACGGTCCCGCCGAGCACGAGCGGGCCCACCGGCTCCTGGCCGACATGGGCTGCAAGGACCTGGGCGACCGGCTCTTCCGCGTCTGCTCGCAGGGGGAGCGGGCCCGGATCCGGGTGGCCAGGGCGCTGATGGCCGACCCGGTGGTCCTGCTGCTGGACGAGCCGTTCGCCGGGCTCGACCTGCCTGCCCGCGAGGACCTGATCACCGCGCTGGAGGAGCTCGCGACGGCGCGGCCCGCGCTGACCACGGTCACCGTCACGCACCACCTGGAGGAGGTGCCGGCCACCACGACGCACGCCCTGCTGATGCGGGAGGCCCGCATCCAGGCGGCGGGGCCGGCGGAGGAGGTCCTCACCGCCGGGCACCTGTCGGAGTGCTTCGGCCGCCCGCTCCGGGTCGAGCGCCTGGACGGCAGGTGGACCGCCCGCGCGGCGCGGGGGTGACCCGCCGGGGATGACCGCCGGTGGCGGTCCGCCGGGGCCGGTCAGTCCTTCTTGCGCTGGCGGATCAGCCCCATGAACCCGGGGCTGGGCTTGAACTTGGCGGTCCAGGTCTCGGCGATCTCCAGCGGCTCGCCGGTCTGCGGGTTGCGCCCCGTCCGGGCGGGCTTGTGCACGATCTCGAAGGAGCCGAAACCGGGGATCGCCACCTTCTCCTCGCTCGCCACGGCGTGCTGGATGGTGTCCAGGATCGCGTCCAGCGCCGCGGCGGTCTGCCGCCGGGTGAGGCCCGCCTCCGCCGCGGCCTTCTCGATCAGCTCGCGCTTGTTCATGTCCTCTTCCTGAGATGCCCGGGAGGCCCAACACTACGGGGACCTTCCGGTCTGTTTCATCCCCCGCGGGGCCGGGACGCCGGTTCCCGCGCCATGGAATCCGACTTTACGGACTATTTCTCCATACAGAGGCATAAACCGTCAGATGGGTGGGGAGGGCTGATGACCGGGCCCTCGTCGTGCCCTTCCGCACAGAACACGGCGGGGTGCCCGTACGGTCCCCGCATGCCGTACCGGGCCGGAACGGCGGATGCCCGCCGCCCCCGGTCCGGGGGCGGCGGGCATCCGGTGCCCCTCGCGGGAGGGGCTCGGGCGCGCGGGCCGTCTCAGCGGTGTCGCGGCGGCGGGAACGGCGGGCGGCCGGATCCGGCGGCCAGTCGCTCCGCCTCCCACCGCAGGGCCTCGACGAGGAGGAGCTCCAGCCGGAGGTCCTCGTCGGCGAGGCCGTCCGGGATCTTCACTTCCATCGGGCCTCCCTGACTACACCGACGCCCCGTCGTGCACGGAAGTTCACGGCCATGCCGAATCACGCGGTGACGTGGCCGAACCTTTGCCGCTCGTCGTCGTCGGCCATGACCAGCTCCGCCAGGTCCACGTACCGGCTCACCTCCCGCACGTCGGCGCAGTCGGCCACGAGCGTGCGCTTCCCGCCCACCAGGCGGGTGATCCGCAGGCACGGTCGATCGTTCATCACGAGCGCCTCGACCTCGATGCCGTTCGGTCCCAGCCAGATCCCCATAAGGCCGAGGCTAGGGAGCAATAGGTAAGAACGGGGTAACCCGTGGGGCATATAACGATGGAATGCCGATGACTGCGCAAATCTCCGTAAGAACCATGGCATTCCCGAATTCACGCTGAGGCGCCGGGCCGTACGGCGGGCACCCGGGACCGGACCCGCGGGCCCGGGCCGGCACGGCGCCGACGGCGGGGAGGCGGGCCCCGGGGCGGGCGGAGAACACCGGGAGACGAGGAACACCGGGGACGAGGAACACCGGAAGACGAGGAACCCCGGAAGACGAGGAACCCCGCCTCCCTGGGGGGAAGGAGGCGGGGTCTTCGTCCTGGTCAAGGCGTCCGAGCCCGGGGGACGGGACGGGGCGGTGGACCCGCTTCAGGCGGGGTTCGCCGGGCTGGGTGGGCGGGCTCCGCATGCCCTGAGAGCAGCCGTCGCCTGCCCGGCGTGCGGGACCTCCGCTCCGTCCTTCCTCGGATCAGTGAGCCTCGAACTGCTCCTCCTCCGTGGAGCCCTTCAGGGCCGTGGTGGAGGAGTCCGGCGCGATGGCCGTGCTGACCAGGTCGAAGTATCCGGTGCCGACCTCGCGCTGGTGGCGGGTGGCGGTGTAGCCGCGGGACTCGGCGGCGAACTCCGCCTCCTGCAGCTCCACGTAGGCGGTCATGCCCTCGTTGGCGTAGCCCTGGGCGAGGTTGAACATCGAGTAGTTCAGCGAGTGGAAGCCCGCCAGCGTGATGAACTGGAACTTGTAGCCCATGTGGCCGAGCTCGCGCTGGAACTTGGCGATGGTCGAGTCGTCCAGGTGCTTCTTCCAG
Organism: Planomonospora alba; assembly: GCF_039534085.1. Taxonomy (NCBI): domain Bacteria; kingdom Bacillati; phylum Actinomycetota; class Actinomycetes; order Streptosporangiales; family Streptosporangiaceae; genus Planomonospora; species Planomonospora alba. The sequence goes on along the minus strand of NZ_BAAAUT010000005.1, from coordinate 170,914 downwards.
TTGAACGACGGCGAGCAGTTGTAGGCCAGCATCTGGTCCGGGTACTGCGCCTTGATGGCCTCGGCGAACTCGCGGGCCACGTCCAGGTCCGGAGTGGAGGTCTCCATCCAGAGCAGGTCGGAGTGGGGCGCGTAGGCCAGGCCGCGGGCGATGCAGGCGTCGACGCCGTTGCGGACCCGGTAGAAGCCCTCGGCGGTGCGGTCGCCGGTGACGAACTTCTGGTCGCGGGGGTCGACGTCGCTGGTCAGCAGGGTCGCGGCCTGGGCGTCGGTCCGCGCGATGATCAGAGACGGCACACCCGCCACGTCGGCCGCGAGACGGGCCGCGTTGAGGGTCTTGATGTGCTGGCCGGTCGGGATGAGGACCTTCCCGCCGAGGTGGCCGCACTTCTTCTCGGAGGCCAGCTGGTCCTCCCAGTGCACGCCGGCGGCACCGGCAGCGATCATGCCCTTCATCAGCTCGAAGGCGTTGAGCACGCCGCCGAAGCCGGCCTCGGCGTCGGCGACGATCGGGGCGAGCCAGTGCGGCGCGTTCTCGTCGCCCTCGGACCAGGTGATCTGGTCGGCGCGGAGCAGGGCGTTGTTGATGCGGCGCACGACGGCCGGGACCGAGTTGGCCGGGTACAGGCTCTGGTCCGGGTAGGTCTGCGCGCCGAGGTTGGCGTCCGCGGCGACCTGCCAGCCGGACAGGTAGATGGCCTTCAGGCCGGCCTTGACCTGCTGGACGGCCTGGTTGCCGGTGAGCGCGCCGAGGGCGTGGACGTAGTCCTCGGTGTGCAGCAGGTTCCACAGCCGCTCCGCGCCGAGCCGGGCGAGAGTGTGCTCCTCCTGGACCGAGCCCCGCAGCCGCACGACGTCCTCGGCGGTGTAGGTGCGCTCGATGCCCTTCCAGCGGGGGTTGGTCTCCCACTCACGCCGCAGTTCCTCTGCGGCTCCCTTGAGGCGATCGTTCATTTTTCACTCCTTGTCGTCCCCTGGGATGCCTTGCCCTGAGTCTGTGCCCCGGCGAAACGTGCAAACAAGACACTTTTCTCGGAAAGATTGCGATTTTTTCTGCCCTATGCAATACTCGCCGGTATTCGGGAGAGAAGAAGTTCAGAGTTTTCGCTATGGACTAGACCAATCGAGTGTGTGGTCCAGCTCGCGGCGGAGGGCGCCGCCGGTGGCCGGCGTGCCCGTCGCGCGGCGGGCGCGCCGGCGTCGGCGCGGAGCCGGGGCGGGATCGGGGGATACCCGTCCCTGACCTGGTGATGCGGGTCGCCGCTGTGGAAGATGGGCAGAAATTTCGCTTAGGATCGGGTCATGACACCTCTGGTCGGAGAAGAACCGCTTTCTTTGACGCAGGAGCTCGACCTCATCGCCTTCGGTCAGCGCCTGCGCCACCTGCGCAAGCAGCGCGGTCTCACCCTGTCCGACCTGGGAGAGCGCGTGGGCAGGGCGCCCAGCCAGCTCTCCCTGCTGGAGAACGGCAAGCGCGAGCCGAAGCTCTCGCTGCTGAAGTCCCTGGCGTCCGCGCTGAACGTCCCGGTGGAGGAGCTGCTCCGCCGCCAGGCGCCCAACCGGCGCGCACAGCTGGAGATGGCGCTGGAGGAGGCGCAGCGCGACCCCGTCTACGCCGGTCTCGGCCTGCCCCGGCTCAAGGTCTCCGCGCGCGTGCCCAACGACGTGCTCGAGCACATCCTCGGCCTCTACGGCGAGCTGCGCGCCCGCCAGGCCAAGGGGACGGCCACCCCCGAGGACGCCCGCGCCGCCAACGCCGAGCTCCGCCGCAAGCAGCGCGAGCAGGGCAACTACTTCGCCGAGATCGAGAAGGCCGCGGCCGAGGCGCTGTCCGCCGTCGGCTACCGCTCCGGAGCGCTGTCGCAGAGCACCGTCCAGGCGCTGGTCACCCACTTCGGCTACACCGTGCAGACCGTCCCGGACCTGCCCCGGACGGTCCGTTCGATCACCGACCTGCGCAACCGGCGCATCTACGTCAAGCACGAGCAGCTCGGCATGCACACGCCGCGCACGATCCTGCTGCAGACGCTCGGCCACCTGGCGCTCGGCCACCACAAGCCGCGCGACTTCGCCGACTTCCTGCGCCAGCGGACCGAGGCCAACTACTTCGCCGCCGCGGTGCTCGTGCCCGAGGCCGCAGCCGTGCCGTACCTGAAGGAGGCCAAGCAGGACCGCGCGCTCAGCGTGGAGGACCTGCGCGACGTGTTCGCCGTCTCCTACGAGATGGCCGCGCACCGCTTCACCAACCTGGCCACGCACCATCTGGACCTGGTCTGCCACTTCGTCCGCAACGACGCCGGCGGGATCATCTACAAGGCCTACGAGAACGACGGCATCGTCTTCCCCGCCGACGAGCAGGGCGCGATCGAGGGCCAGCGCATGTGCGTGCAGTGGTCGGGCCGTCAGGTCTTCCTGTCGCCCGACCGCTTCTCGGTCTTCTACCAGTATTCCGACTCGCCCACCGGCACCTACTTCTGCGTGGCGCACGTCGACCCGAGCCGCGAGCGGGACTTCGCCATCACGCTCGGCGTTCCGTACCGCGAGTCGCGCTGGTTCCGCGGCCGGGAGACCACCGTCCGCACCAAGTCCGAGTGCCCGAACGGCGACTGCTGCCGGCGGCCGCCCGCCGAGCTGGCCCAGCGCTGGGAGGGCTACGCCTGGCCCTCGGCGCGCGCCAACTCCCACATCCTCGCGGCGCTCCCACCCGGCTCCTTCCCCGGCGTGGACGAGGCCGACGTCTACACCTTCCTGGAGCGCCACGCCGCCCGGTGACCGGGGACCGGCCCGGCCGGTGATCGGGCGTGCCGCGGTGCGGCATAGGGTGTATACCCGTGCATTCCGGGGCAATGGGGAGGAAGAACTGTGCTGCCTGAGGTGGAGGCATGGCTGCGCAGCCGTACGTCCTCCTCGGCCGACTGGCCTCTGGCGCGGCTGCTGGAGGCCCGGGGGGACACCACGGTCAGCGTCGTGCTGCCCGCCCGCGACGAGGGCGCGACCGTCGGGGAGATCGTCACCGCGATCCGGCGCGAGCTGATGGAGGCGGTGCCGCTCGTCGACGAGCTCGTGGTCATCGACTCCCGCTCGACGGACGACACCGCCGCGCGCGCGGCGGCGGCCGGGGCCCGGGTGGTGGCGCAGGACGAGATCCTGCCGGACCTCAAGCCGCTGGACGGCAAGGGGGAGGCGCTGTGGAAGTCCCTCGCCGCGACCTCCGGCGACCTGCTGGTCTTCGTCGACGCCGACCTGCGGGAGTTCCGCACCTCCTTCGTGACCGGCCTGCTCGGCCCGCTGCTGGCCGACCCCGGCGTGGCCTACGTCAAGGGCTGCTACGACCGGCCGCTGGCCGACGCCCACGCGGGCGGCGGGCGGGTCACCGAGCTGGTCGCGCGGCCGCTGCTCAACCTGCACTGGCCGCGGCTGGCCGGGTTCGTCCAGCCGCTGGCGGGCGAGTACGCCGGGCGCCGCTCGGTGCTGGAGCGCGTCCCGTTCGTCACCGGGTACGGGGTGGAGCTCGGGCTCCTGATCGACCTGCTGGAGCTGTGCGGCCTCGACGCGCTGGCCCAGGTCGACCTGGGCCGCAGGATCCACTCCCACCAGTCCGTCGAGGCGCTGGGCGGCATGGCCGCGCAGATCATGCAGACCTCGTGGTCCCGGCTGGAGCGCCAGGGGAAGATGGTCCCCCTGCACACGCCGGCGCCGACTCTGGCGCAGTTCCGCAGGGAGCGGGGCGGCCACCGGGCGACGGTCCGGGACGTGGCCGTCGCCGAGCGCCCGCCCATGGTCACCGTCCCCGGGTACGGCTCCCGCCCGCGCCTCTGACCGGCCCGCACGCCTTGCCCGCCCGCGCATCCGGCCCCGCCGGCCCCGCCGGCCCCGCCGGCGGGCGCGGTGGCCGTTTCACCGCCCCCGGTGCGGGGACGGTGAGGAACCGGCCGTACGGGAGAGGGCGGGGTGCTTGCGCGGGAGGCTCTACCGACCAGTAAGGTAGGGGTGTTACCGGTGGTAACCCTTGCCTGGAGGGGTGGACGATGAGCGAGACCGGCTTCTGCCCGGAACTGAGCGACGACGTGCGCGAGGTACGCGACTGGGTGCACGAGTTCGCCCGCACGGTCGTCCGCCCGGCCGGTGCCGAATGGGACGAGCGGGAGGAGACGCCCTGGCCGATCATCCAGGAGGCGGCCAAGATCGGTCTTTACTCTCTCGACTTCTTCGCCCAGCAGTCCTTCGAGCCCACGGGCCTCGGCCTGGCGGTGGCCTTCGAGGAGCTCTTCTGGGGTGACGCGGGGATCGGCCTGTCCATCGTCGGCACCGGCCTGGCCGCCGCCGCGCTCTCGTCCGCCGGCACCCCCGAGCAGCTGGGGGAGTGGCTCCCGCAGATGTTCGGCACCCCCGACGACGTCAAGCTCGGCGCCTTCTGCGCCTCCGAGCCCGACGCCGGCTCGGACGTGGGCTCCATCCGCACCCGGGCCGTCCACGACGGGGCCACCGGCGACTGGATCCTCAACGGCGTCAAGACCTGGGCCACCAACGGCGGCATCGCCAACGTGCACGTCATCGTCGCCTCCGTCGACCCCGAACTGGGCACCCGGGGCCAGGCCTCCTTCGTCGTCCCGCCGGGCACCCCCGGTCTGTCGATGGGCCAGAAGTTCAAGAAGCACGGCATCCGCGCCTCCCACACCGCCGAGGTCGTGCTCGACAACGTCCGGATTCCCGGCTCCTGCCTGCTCGGCGGCAAGGAGAAACTGGACGCCCGGCTGGCGCGGGTCCGCGAGGGCGGCCGGGCCCGGGAGCAGGCGGCCATGCGCACCTTCGAGACGACCCGGCCGTCGGTGGCCGCCCAGGCGGTCGGCATCGCCCGCGCCGCCTACGAGTACGCCCGTGACTACGCCCGCGAGCGCGAGCAGTTCGGTCGCAAGATCGGTGAGAACCAGGCCGTCGCCTTCCTCCTCGCCGACATGGCCACCCGCGTCGACATGGCCCGGCTGATGACGTGGCGCGCGGCCTGGATGGCCCGCAACGGCCGCCCGTTCGACCAGGCCGAGGGGTCGATGTGCAAGCTGGTGGCGGGGGAGACGGCCGTGTGGGTGACCGAGCAGGCGATCCAGATCCTGGGCGGCGCCGGCTACACCCGCGAGCATCCGGTCGAGCGCTTCCACCGCGACGCCAAGATCTACACCATCTTCGAGGGCACGTCCGAGATCCAGCGCCTGATCATCGGCCGCGCCGTCACTGGCCTGCCCGTTCGCTAGAATGTCCGGTTTTCTGATCATGGTGTGAGGCCCCGGTTCCGGCCCCTGTTCCGTCGCTGTTCCGTCAGAGCATCCGGCCTTGCCTCGGGGGAGATCATCCCCTGGCGTGGCGGCCCGGTCCGATCGTCACGGAGAGTGATGTTCTCCTCTGTCTCGCGGTGAGCGGTGAATGTCGGCTTTGCGATGTATGTGAGTATTGTGGCGTCAACGTGCAGGCAAGCCGATGGTGACAGGGGCACTCTCGCCGGTCCCCGGGAAGGCGACCGATGAGTGGACCCGCTACCTGGGCCAACCGGGTCCGCGGCCTGGTGCTGGGCCTCGCGCTGGGCGACAGCGTCGGCCGCGGGGTGGTACCCGCCTCCGGGCCCATCCGGGCCGGGGTCAGCACCCAGCTGGCGGCCTTCACGATCGACGGGATCATCCGCGCCTGGATCCGCGGCGAGCACAAGGGTGTCTGCCATCCGCCGTCGGTGGTCTGGCACGCCTACTGCCGGTGGGCCGCCCTGCAGGGCATCCAGCTCCACAAACGGCACCAGAAGTGCATAGAGGGGGAAAAGTGGCCGGACGGGTGGCTCGCCGATGTATCGATACTGCGGGAGCGACGCGGATCGGCGCCCGCCACCGTCAAGGCGCTGACCGGCGCTGACACGCAGCCCTCATCCAGCTTCGGCTGCCATGCCCTGACCAGGGCACTGCCCATGGCCGCGCTACATCGCAAGCTCACCGCGGATAAGCTGGCCGACCTCGCCCGGGATGTGGCCGCGCTGACCCACGGGGAGTTGCACGCTGGTCATCCGACCGCGGCAGCGGTGGTTCTTGCCGCGCGGTGTCTGAGCATGGCCACCTTTGAGGAGGCGACAGGGCTCGAACCCGACCTGATCCGGCTGCCGCACGTGGCGTGGCTCTTTGGCATGGTCCACGAGGCTCTTGGCCATGTGCGGCAGGCGCCCCGGCAGAAGGCCCGGCTGGCGCAGGTCGCACCCGATGCCACGGCGTCGGCGGCGCTGTCGGGCGGTGTGTACGTCGCGGCCTCCTACCCTGCTCCGGGTGAGGCGATGGAGGCTCTGGCCTTCGCCGCCACGGCTCCTGACGGCGACTCCGTCGCCGTCGTCGCCGGTGCCCTGCTCGGAGCGTTGCACGGCGTCGATGTATGGCCGGTCGAGCTGATCAGCAGGTTGGAGTTGGCGTGGGTCATGGACACGCTTGCCCGTGACCTGGCCTTGCAGATCACCGAGAGTCCCGCCGGTGACGGGTACGGGCCTCCGAAGGATCCGTTCTGGTGGGACCGCTACCCAGGATGGTGATCATCACGGAGCCTCGCTGCGCTGCCGGGCCGCGAAACTGCGGGCGACGGGCAGGACGCGGATCCCACCGGCCGCTTGGGTGATCGCCGACCGGCCCGCGGTCTCCGGAGGTCGTGGATCAGAGGGCCGAGGGAGCAGTACGGTCCTCGGTTCCGTGGGCGGGCCCGATGTTTCTGCGGTGATAGGTGAGATGCTCCGGGCTGATCTCGTGGTTCGGGGCGAGCCGGAGGGTGCCCAGGCGGTTGCCGGAGACCATGTCCACGATGGTCAGGTCGTCCTGGATCGTGATCATTCCCCGGTCGAACAGGACATGGTGGTTGGGGCACAGGCACAGCAGGTTGCCCGGCTCGTGCGGCCGGCCGAGCGGGCGGATGTGCGCTCCCTCCGCGTAGAAGCCCTGGCGGAGGGCGAGGCGGGTGCCGCAGATCTGGCAATGGTGGTCGTGGGCGCGCTTGACCTGCTCGGAGAGGAGAGAGTCGCGGATCGCGCGGGTCGTGGTGATCTCGCGCCGACCGGGTGCCGGCGATCCACCGTCCGGCGCCAGGCCGACTCGGGCCAGGAGCGCGTTGAGGTCGACGCCGTGGAAGTAGACGGTGAGCAGCCGCACCACGATCTGCGCGCGGACGTTCTCCTGCGCGGTGACGAGGTCGTGCACCCAGGCCTGCAGTCCGCTGTCCGGATGGTGTGTTCGCATCCATCGCTGCGCGACCTGGCCGCTGGCGGGCGGTGCGTCGGTGTGGCCGGGCAGGTCCCACAGGCCGTGGTGGTGGAGCCGCAGGACGGGGAACTCGGGGTTGGGCCGGTCGTCGTCGAGACCGAACTCCTCGATGAGCGCTCGGAGTTCCGCGGAGGTGGTCTGCCAGGAGGTGAGGCGTTCCTCACCGCGGACCGCCCGGCCGATCGCCCACAGCAGGGTCAGCGGCTGGTGCCGTTTCGGTGCGCGGGTCACCGGGGAGGTGGCGGTCCTGAGCGAGTTGATCTTCTGGAGGAGGTCTTCGACGGAGTGCCTGTCGATGGCGGTGCCCGGTGTGGTCACCTCGAAGCCGAGGCGGATGAGGGCGCGGGCCACGGTGGCGTTGCCGCCGGAGAACTCGTCGGCGCGCAGGGGCCTGCCGCCGACACCGCGGTGGGCGACGCCGGCGATCGCCTTGGAGTCGTACCGCCTGCCCTGATGGAGGAGGAAGTAGTCGCGCGCGGGGCCGTAGCCGTACCGCTCGAGGAAGGCGTCACGGCCCAGCAGGTCGTACTCGGCGATGGCGTCGAGCACCATCTCACGTCGGAGATCGGAAAGCGCCACGTTGTGATCCTATCTGGGCTTATCGCTGGATCTACTTCCCGTACCGGGGTGAAAGAGCGGGTCCGGTTTCTGGTGCGACGGCGTCACCGGCCGGTGCGCCGCGGTCGCAGGTGAGGCCACCGTCGGACGGGCCCGGATGATCGCTTGAGCGCCGGTGGTGCTACCGTCGCGGCTCATGCTCCTGCGTACGGCCGTCGCCCAGATCCCGGTCACCTGGGACGTCGAGAAGAACCTGGCCGAGATCGCCCGGGTGGTCGAGTCCTGCGCCGGGGACGACCTGGTGGTCCTGCCCGAAGGCGCACTGTCCGGTTACGGCGCGGACCTGTCGCCGCTGGACCGGCTCGACCCCGCGAAGCTGAACGCGGCCGCGGGTGAACTGGCGGCCCTGGCCCGGCGGACGGGTGTCCATCTGATCTGCGGCTCACTGCTGTACAGCGATGATCGCTGGTGGAACGGGGCGCTGGTCGTCACCCCCGGCGGGGCGCGCAGGCCGTACCGGAAGGTGAACCTGGCGGTCAGCGAGCGCGGCGTGCTGGGCGCCGGATCGGATCTCCCCGTCCACCGGCTCGCCTGTGCGGGCGGCGCCGTCGACGTGGGCGTGCAGATCTGCCGGGAGATCCGCTTCCCCGAGCAGTGGCGGCACCTGGTGGGTTCCGGCGCGCAGGTGTTCGCCTACCTCACCCACGCGGCCAACCCTGATGAACCCCCTGGCGTGTGGCGGGCTCATCTGGTCAGCCGGGCGGCGGAGAACCAGCGCTGGCTGCTGGCCGCCAACGCCGCCGACGCGGCCTCGCACTGCCCGACGATGATCGTCTCACCGCGGGGCGAGGTCGTCGCAGAGACGGCCGGCGGCCAGCGGGCGGTGCTGCGCGCGACCATCGACCTGGCGGCCGTCTCCGACTGGTATCTCGGCCAGCGGCGCGACGACGTCCTGGAGTCGCGCTACCACGGCGGACCGGACGGACCGGACGATCGCGAGGGCGGGCGCCGCCGACCGGGCCGGTAGCCCCCGGCAGGGGCGAGGGTCCCGAGGGGGTCACGGTCCCCGCGCCCGTGGCAGGATCGACCCGACCGGCTCACCCTGTTCCTGGAGGAATCGGCCATGGGGATCTTCTCGCCGGAGTCCGCCCGGGAGTGGCGCGAGCCTCCGCCGGGTGTGGTGGCCGCCGCCGCGGACCATCCCGGTGGCTGGGTGTACGCGATCGATCCCGAGCAGGTCGCGGACCCGGACGGGTACGTGCCGCCCGAGGCGATCGCGGGCGCGTGGCGGGTCGGCGACGACGGCCGCCCCACCGGGGAGTACGAGCCCAACCCCCGGCACGGGCCGGTGCGCGACGACTTCACCCCGCTGACCGACCCGGACCACTGGCTGGGCTGGCTCGGAGACGATCCCGCCGCGGCGGTCCGTGGATCGATCGAGGAGATCCTCGGCGAGCAGGTGCCCGGCTCGGTCCTGGAGTGGGTCAAGGTCCTCGGTGCGCCCGAGTTCCTCACCGGAGGGCGGCGCGACCCGGATGATCCGGACAAGGTCGTGGTCGTGCGGGCCGCGCTGGCACTGCCGTTCGCGCTGTCGGTCCGCCCGCCCGGCGGGGAGCGTTCGGTGCTGCAGGGCGTGTTCTCCTGGGCCGCGGCCGGGCTGGACCGGCCCGGCGGGCGGCGGGACCGGGTCTGGTTCGATCTCGGGACCGGTCTGGAGGAGGCCGCCGGGCTGCTGCGCGAGCGGATCTACTCCCTGGATGCCCCGTCCTGACCTGCGGGACCGGGTGGGCAGGCTGTCCGGAGGCGGCGCCGGCCGGCCGACGATGCTCACGGGGCCGCTGTCGGCAATCGGGAGCGGCGGTGGTCTGAGGCCGTCCTGATGCGGGGTTCGAGGTCATGGGGAATGCTCACCTGTCGGCCACCCCGGATCCCGATCGAACCCGGCCCCGTCCACGTGACCGAGTCGGGTACGTCATCGGGGGTGTCGTCGTTGAAGCAGCCGAGCTTCCGCCCCTCGCCGGGTAACCCGTCGTCCCCGCGGGCGCTGGGCCGCATCACCGTGTCCGGCCCGAGACCGCCGGAGCCGGATCCCGCACGGGGCCGGGACTATGTCCGCACACGGATGGCCCTATTCCTGATGTTCGGGGTGCAGGAGCAGTTCGGCCAGTTCCCGGACGCGGGCGCGGGTGATGCCGGCCCGCTGCTCGACGGCGAGGGGGTGGTCGGTGGGCTCCAGTTCGACGGCCGGGCGTAGTCCGACCGGCCGGGTGTGGAGGTTGGTCTTGAGGTTGAGCGTCGTCGGTTCGTAGGCCGGCAGCTCGGAGGAGAGCCAGCCGAAGTACGGAGGTTCAGTCTCGCGGCCCGGGGTCTCCCACAGCCGGCCCATCCGTGTGAAGTTGTCCGGGCTCAGTGAGACCCACACGCCCCAGGTGAACGTCTCGGCCGTGTCTATGACGGGGATCTCGACGAGGCCGTGGACGAAGAAGTGCTCTCCTGCGATCACGCACTGGTCGGAGGAGAGGACGCTGTCGGGCGCGTCGGCCAGTTCGGGGCTCCAGTAGGCGGGTGCGGGCATGTGGTAGCTGAGTGGGAGCTCGTCATGGCGCCGGCCGCAGCAGGAGCAGGTGAAACCGGAATCAGTCGACACGGGCGTCAGCGTAGCGAAGGGGTCGAGATCGGGCCGTCTCCTCTATGGCGTCTGTGACGTGCTCGGGGGTTCCGGTGTGCGCGGGACCGCGGTTCGCCGGAACGCAGAAACTTCGGCCAGGGTCATGGCATCACCTGTATTGCCGGAGACGGTGCGTAGTGAACAGAATCCACCGAGTATCGGATCTCGAAGAAGGCTTTGTGCTGTGATGGTCATGTGATGGCTGTACTTGGACCGAACTGGGCTGTCCGAGGACTTGATCAGCGGGCCGGCCGATATCCGTTGTCGGTGGAGGCGCCGGTCATGCAGGCCGTGGAAGTGCTCGTACCTGGCGTGTCCACGGTGACCCGCTACATCCGCTACTACGCCCTGTACGCGGCGCTGGCGGCTCACGCCGCCGAGCGGAACCTGGACGGTGAGGCGTGCCGACGGCTGCTGCGGCGGAGCGAGGTCATCATGGCTGCGACACACCTCGGTATCCCGGTGGAGACCCCACCGGGGCCCGCGCACGGCATCGACCGGGTTCGAGCGTTCAACGGTGAGCGGCTGGATGTGGCGCGCGGCGCGAGCGATGGACAGACCTCCTACTCACCACGACCCTGGGGATTCTGGGCCCAGTATGGCGGGCCGAGCACGGTCCTGGGCACCGTCGTGCTCGAGAACGGGGCCCTGCGGCCGGGACGGCATCCCTGCCCATCGGAGGTCCGGGAGTTGTTCGATCCGCTCTTCTCCCGCACCGAGACCGACTCGCTGTCGGCTCAGGACTTGGCCGAACTGGGCGATCTGGCCCTGTCTTCGGAGTGCCGACCGGAGGTTCCGTGGATGAGGGACCTGTTCACCGCCTCCCGCATAGGTCTCCACGACCCAGATCAGTGGGAAGCTGATGATCGGATCCGGCGAGCCACTCTCCGTATTCTGGCCCGCTCCGTCGAACTGCACGGAACCGACGGCGGCTCGTTCGAAGAGATGCTCCGCTCGGCCGTGGCCTTCGATGATCAGATCGACCGTGATCCGGTCCTGTCGTCGATCGAACAGAGTCAGGGCTGGCGTGGGGTGTTACTGCGTCACTACTCGGTGGGTGCCTGGCGGCGACTGTGGGCAGCCTTGGTCACCTCGATGGGAAGTGAGGACGGTGAGGCGGATCGGACACGGGAGGAACTGCGGGATTGGCTCGCCGACCAGGTCGAGGACGTGACCGTGGCGAAGGCTCTCGACGGACTTCAGCCGCTGCAGGACGGCTCGGGCCATCCGCATCCCCGTGAGCGGCAACTGCTCGACGGCGACCGGCGGGCACCGCTGACCAACATCAAACTGCTCCTGGTGGGCGGGATGCGCTCCCGCGGACTGTCCGGCATCGCCCTGAAGACGTTTCTGGGGCCGCGACGGCGCGGACGGGGAGAGATCCTCGATCCCACCTGGGTCCATCTCCTGACTGAGGAGTACCGCGGCCGTTCCCTGAAGGACCTGGCTGCGCGTCTCGCGGACGACATGCTGGCACAGGCGATGCGGGTCGCCCGCGCCAAGATGCGGATCGATCCGGTGACGCAGCGACTCCGGCTGTTCTCCCGGGTGCACGAGCGCAACGACCGCTTCTTCAAGACCAGCGACGAGGGCGACGGCGATGTCGGCACACGCATCGAACAGCTCGGTGGCTTCGCGGTCCAACTCGGTCTTCTGCGAACGGATGACAAGGGCTGGGCCGTGAGCGACGAAGCCCGTACAGTGCTGGGACTGACGGCATGAACCAGACGACGTGGCGCTTCTCCTCCCCGCTGTCGCTGCTCAACGACTGGCGCGACCGCGCCGACCAGGCACCCCTGCACGAGGTCCTGCTGCTCGGCTTCACCGTTGACCTGCCGTTCCTGGAGCAGGTCGCGATTCCCACCGCCAGGACACTGGGCGCGCGGATCACCGTGCTCGGCGACGCGGGCCAGGGCCTGTACGACCCCATCGACGTGCGCCTGGCCGGAAGCTCCTACCTGCACAGCCTCGTCACCTGCGCAGGGGCGTTCCACCCCAAACTCGCCCTGCTCATCGGGGAGGACGAGGTGTGGCTGGCCGTCGGCTCCGGCAACCCCACCATGTCCGGATGGGGCGCCAACGACGAACTGTGGACGGTGGCCATCTCGTCCGGCGGCGCCATTCACCCGGTGATCGCTCAGGCAGGAGCATGGCTGCGGCGACTGGCCGACGCCGACCGGGTGTCGATGACACCGTGGACCGCCGACCTCCTGCGCGAGATCGCCGCCGGTCTCGCCACCCGCCCGACCGCGGAGGTCGACCCGCAGGTACGGCTGCTGGACAACCTGGATGAGGCGTTCCTCCACCGGCTTCCGCTCGGACCCGTGGACGAGCTGTGCCTGTACGCGCCCTTCACCGACGCGCAGGCGATAGGCACCCTGATCGACCGTCTCCGGCCGCGGTCCACCGTCCTCGGCCTGCAACCCCGCTGGACGAGCTACGACGGTGACGCGCTGCTCACCGTCCTGACTGGCCACGACGTGGAACTGCGGTCCCTGAAGGAGAGCACCGTACGGCACGGCAAGCTCGTTCAGTGGCGCACCGGCGAACGGCTGTACGGACTCGTCGGCAGTCCGAATCTCACCCGGAGCGCCCTGTGTGCTTCGACCGCGGAGGGGGGCAACTGCGAGCTCGCCATCCTGGCGCCTCTGCCGGAGGACCTCATGCCCGAGGGGACGGCCGCGGAACCTGAGACGATGGTGGGCCGATCCACCGTCCGCACACCGCAGCCCTCTCCGTCGCTGATCCTGCTCGGCGCGTTGGTACACGGTAAGGGACTGGAGGTCACCCTCGCGAAACCCCAGAGGGCGGACGTCGTGGTCAAAAGCTCACCAGACGGTTCTCCCGGCTCCTGGCAGACGGTAGGCGTCATCCCTCCCGGCGACGTCACACTCCGGTCCACGGTGCCGGAGGCATCCGGTTCCGTTGTCCGTGCGGAGATGGTCATGGCCGATGGCCGTGTCGTGCAGTCCCCACCTGTTTTCGCGGTCAACCCGGTGCGGTGCGCTCGCCGTGTCGCGGAAACCGGAGGTCCACGTCTGCGCCGGGAGTACACCGTGGAGGAGGTCTTCACCGATGCCGAGCTGGCCGCCCGCTTCAACGCCGATCTCATCCGCCTGGCGGAGATCTTGTCACATGGCTCCGGCACCCGCCCGGCCGGCGACTCCGCCAGTGGCACGGCGACCCGGTCGGTGATCGAGGATCGCTGGAGCGCACACCTGGAGGAATGCGGCAAGATCTACGGGGCCTCGCTCACCGGCCTGGTCTACGGCCCGGCTGTCGCGGTGCTCCCTGACTCCTCTCGCCTGTCCCGCTGGAATGTCACCGTGAGCGTGACCGGGGAGACCGGAGAGGAAGACGACCCGACGGAAGACGGCACCGACCCGGAAATCGACGTCTCGAAGCGCCCTGTGTACCGGCGCTGGGCCGGCCGGTGGGTGGATGCGGTGACCAAGAGCGATGGGCTCGCGCCGCTGCCGCTGCGCATGCTGGTGGCCGGGATGTATGTGAAGCTGCTGGCCGCAGGGGTGTGGGACTCGTCCGACGACTCTTGGAGGGAACCTCTCGGACGACTGACCCGGACCCTGGTTCCTACGGGCACGGACGACGCGCCCGCTGAGACCAGAGGACGACTGTGTGCCGTCATCGCCACCTGCATGGCACTCCTGAGTCAGGACGTCTCCCTCACCAGCGGAGGGCCGAACGACCTCCTCGCCGCACGCACCTGGGCCGCGGTCGAATCCCTGGTCGCCGAGGCCGATCCCGATCTCGCGGAGGACCTGCTCATCGCTCCCGTACAGCCTCACGCCCGGGTCGCATCCCGAAGTGAGCTCTGCCGCCTCATCGATCTGGCCGCGGACGACGACCCCTTCGCGGAGATCAGAGCCGAGATCGATGCCGACGGCTGGGAGATCACCGAACAGGACGGGCTGTGGGAGATCACCGGGGACTTCACCAATCCCACGCCCGTCGCGGCCCGGGTGGCGACCCGTATCGGCGCATCCGGCGAATCTGCTGCGGTCCTGGCCAGAACCGGAACAAAGTGGACGTTGATCGCCTGGCGGAAACCTGAGCTGGTCCTCCTCGGCTTTCCCGCTTCCACCTGGCGGTTCTACCGGATCATGCCGCCTGCGAGCCCTGAATCTCGTTTCTCCTCGGCGGACATCGCCTCCGTCCCCGGCCTTGTCGGCAGGACGGTCCACATGAGCCAGACGCCTCCCGACCATGTGCGCCAGGTGTTCGCCGACTGCGGGTTCGATCCGATCGAACTGCGAGATCGCATCCTCCGGAAGCAGGTCTCTTGACCTGAGGTGATCTCCGGCGTCTCGCGGAGATCACCTCAGGGCGTGCCGGCTCGGGACGGCTGTCGTCGGTGACAGCCGGAGATTCCGACGGCTCCATGGAACCGGTGTAAACCGTCGCGCTGAGGCGGCTGTCTTCTTCTGTGGCAGATGGTGCGAACCCGGCATGCGGGCGAGGAGGACGTCGATGACGGAGTACCGGTTCAACTCGCCTCCCGGATGGCCGGTCCCGCCTGCGGGCTGGCGGCCTCCTCACGGGTGGCAGCCGGACCCGTCCTGGCCTCCCGCGCCGCCCGGCTGGCAGTTCTGGGTGCCCGTCCACGCGCCGGTGTCCCCGCCCGTGCCCCAGGCTCCGCCGCAGCCGGTCCCTGCTCCCGCCGCGCCCGTACCCGCATCGGCTCCGGTGCTGCCGGAGCGCGGCGGGGGAGGGCTGTTCGGCGGCAAGAAGCGGCTGGAGGCGGAGAACGCCGAGCTGCGTGCCTGGATCGAGCGGTTGGGCGGCATGGACGCGATGCGCGTCTCGGCGATGACCGAGGCCCTGCACACCGAGTACCGCGGTCTGCAGAGCGCCATCGCCGACGCCGCCGATCGGCTCCAGGAGATCGAGCGGCGGATCGTGCGGACCGAGGAGACGGCGCTGCTGCAGGAGGCCGGCGTCTACGAGTACCGGCACCCGCTGAGCGACGCCGTCGCCTACAAGGAGCAGCTCGCCGAGATCAAGACGCGCATCAAGGCGATGGCCCGGGAGGGCCAGGCCGTGGTGGGCTCCACCAGCTGGCAGGTCAACGGCTCGGACGCCGAGGGCCGCCGCATGGTACGCGACTTCTCCAAGCTGATGCTGCGCGCCTACAACGCCGAGGCCGACAACTGCGTGCGCACGATGCGCCCGTACAAGCTGCAGTCGGCCGTCGACCGGCTGGAGAAGGCCGTGGAGATGATCGTCAAGCTCGGCAAGACGATGAGCATCCACGTCAGTGGTGACTACCACCGGCTGCGCGTCCGCGAGCTGGAGCTGACCGCCGACTACCTGGCCAAGCAGGAGGAGGAGAAGGAGCTCGTGCGGGCCCGGCGCGAGCAGCAGCGCGAGGAGGAGGCCGCGCGGCGGGAGTTCGAGCGGGAGAAGGCCCGGTTGCGCAAGGAGGAGGCGCACTACCGGGCGGCGCTGTCGAAGCTGCTGGCCAAGGGCGACGAGAGCGGCGCGCAGGAGCTGAAGGCGAAGCTGGAGGAGATCGGCGCGGCGGTCAGCGACGTCGAGGCCCGTGCGGCCAACATCCGCGCCGGATACGTGTATGTGATCTCCAACGTCGGCGCGTTCGGCGAGGACATCGTCAAGATCGGTATGACGCGGCGGCTGGAGCCCGAGGATCGGGTGCGGGAGCTGGGGGACGCGTCGGTGCCGTTCCGCTTCGACACCCACGCGCTGATCTTCAGTGACGACGCGGTCGGACTGGAGGGGCGGCTGCACGCCGAGCTGAGCGACCGGCGGGTCAACAAGGTCAACCTGCGCCGGGAGTTCTTCCGCGCCACGCCCGCGGAGGTGAGGGCGCTGCTGGAGAAGATCGCGGGTCAGCACCTGCTGGAGTACCGGGACGTTCCCGAAGCGCTGGAGTGGCGCCAGTCGGTTCACGCGGAGACGAGCGCGCACTGATACCGGGCGGCACGGAGCCGGAGGAGGCGGCGCAGGGGCCGGGCCCGCGGGGCAGGGCCGCGCACGTCATGTGCTCACGGCTGCTCGCTGTGCTGCGTACGGAGCCGGACGGCTATGGCGCGGGCCTTGGCGCTGCTGATGGACAACTCCCGGCGGAGGGTGTCGGCCGATATCGGCCGGCCGTGGGCGGCGCGGTGCGTGAGGTCCGCCTGTCGCGCTTTCTCCAGAAGCTCGTCGTCGGCCGCTGCGTCTTCAGCCCGCTCGCCGGGTCGGGAACGTCGCACCGATGACCGCGATGAATGCGCGGATGCTGGCATGAGCCGGCTGGGAGAACCGCCAGCGCTCGGATGGTTGCTGATCGTGTGGATCTCGCGGATCAGGCTTGGTCCGACCTCACTCCAGCCGATCAGCAGGAGCGGTCCGACCGAGTCGAAGAGAGCGCGGCCGTACTCCCCGGCCATGACCGGCTCGGCGACGTTGAGGGCGAGAGTCGTCAGCCCGGAGAAGACGAGGAGCGCTCGGGCCGGCCGGAGGCGAGTCGGACTGACGCCGTTGAGCGTGCAGTAGCGGATGCCGACCAAGAGTCCGACTACGGAAAGGTCCACGGCTGGGCCGATCAGCGGGGCGAGCCACGGCTGAACTCCGAGGCGAAGCCCGAGGGCCCAGATGTTGCCGAAGCTGAAGGCGAACGTCAGGGCGGCGATCAGAACGAGGATCGTGGTCACCGTCCGGCGGGTGAGTGCATCGCTCGGTGCGGATGGAGTGGTGGGGGAGCGGTCAGGAGATTCGGGCACAGGTTCCTGCCCCTCGATCAAGGACGGACCAGAAGGCTCCGCGCGGTGCCGGCACCACCGCGCGGAGCCGCTTGAGGACCGATCAGAGACACCACTGCGATCCTCCGGGCGATTCAGAGCGGGCCGCCGCTCATCGGCTCTCCGCTTGGAGCGTCACCTCGGGCACCACGCGAGGCCGGAACAGGCGGTCGTCGATCACCTTCCGGGCGCGGTCATGGGAACCGGGCTGCAGATGCGCGTAGACGCGGAGGGTGAAGGCCGGGTCCTTGTGCCCGAGGTATTCGGCGAGCTCCCGGACCGAGACGCCTCCGGCGAGCATGACGCTCGCGTAGTAGTGCCGCAGCTGATGCAGCCCTTCCTTCCGCGTGGTGGCGAACCGCTTGCGCTGCCGGGCGTCCTTCGCCGGGGCCGGGATGAGCCCGGCGGTGGCGAGAGCCGGTTTCCACACCAACTCGCTGTAGCTGCGGTACTTGATGAAGTCGTCGTCCGTCCAGCGGAACAGCAGGTTGTGCGTTCGGAGCTTCCCGCCGGGCTTCTCCCATGGCAGCGAGCAGAGGAGCGGCGGATACCGCTCGACGTGCAGGCGGATGGCCTGGGCGGCCCAGGAGGGGAGGGGCACCAGGCGTTCCCGGTCGCTCTTCGGCAGGGCGTAGACGAAGTCCTTTCCCAGCTTCTTGATCTGGCGTCGGACTCTGAGCGACATCTCGTCGAAGTCGACGTCCTCCAGGGCGAGGCCGAACAGTTCTCCCTGGCGTAGGCCACAGGCGGCACCGACGATGGGGACCGTCCGGAACAGGCCGGGATGGGCGTCGATCACCGCATGGACCTGTTCGTCGGACCATGCCTCGATCTCTCCGGCGAGTCGCCTGGGCACCTGGACGATGGGGGACTTGGCGGGGTTCTTCCTGAGGGCCTCGTCCGCGACGGCCAGGTCCAGGACTCCCTGCAGGACGAGGAACGAGGTCTGCACGGTCGATGCGTCGAACCGGGCGCTCAGATCGCTGATCCACCGTTGGACGTGCGACGGCAGGATGCTCCTGACCTGCCGGTGCGCGAAGGCCGGAGCCACGTGCAACCGGTAGAGCGAGTCGTACCGGATCATGGTCGCCGGGTCCACGAGACGTGACTGCAGCCAGCGTTCCGCGACCTCGCCGAAGAGGATCTTTCCTGCGTGGGGGTCGATGTAGTCCCCTCGGCCGACGTCGACCTCCATCTCGGAGGCCTTCTTCTCCGCGTCGACCTTCCGCTCGAACGCGGCGGAGCGCTCCCGGCCGTCCGGGTCCAGCCAGACGGCGAGCCAGCGCTTGCCCTTGCCGTACCGGGCGGTCCGGACCTTCCTCGAGGTGCCGTCCGGCAACCTGGTCGTCACCGTCCAGAGATCTTTCACGTGGGCCATGGCTACTCCTGCTCCTCGACCCAGGCGCGGACGTCCTGCGGCCGGTAGCGGAGGTGGCGGCCGATCTTGCGCCCCTGCGGGCCGATCCGGCGGTGTCGCCATACGTAGAGGGTGCTCACCGGCACGCCGAGGAAGTCGGAGACCTCCTCGACGCCCCAGAGGCGATCGCCCGAGACCGGCACGTGCTCTCCCTTCTCGATGTCGTATGCAGTCGCGGCCGGGCCGCTCGGCGTACGGCCCTGCCTGCGCGAGGATCGCTGGCCGGACGGCGTCCGGCCGGTCACCGAGGATCTCCCCTCGCGGGGCCCTGCAGGATATTCGGCTGAATCCGATTCGGGAGGCCCTGAGCAGGCCCTTTGTAGCCGTTCGGTCACCTGCGCTCACCTCCTTCGGCCCGGTGGGCGCGGATGCGGGCGGCGGCGAGCCGCAGGAACGGTTCGGAGATGTCGATGCCGGTGAAGGCCCGTCCGAGGTCGTGAGCGGCCAGGGCCGTGGTCCCCGCCCCGGCGAACATGTCCAGCACGGTGCCGCCGGGCCGGCAGCCGGCGGCGATGCAGCGGAGAGGGATGTCGACGGGGAACGGGGCGAAGTGCGCGGCCCTGAGCGGGCGGGTCGAGATCGACCACACGTCCCCGGGATTCCGGCCGAGCGGGTGGCATGCGGTGTGGCGGCGGCCGGTGGGGCGCATGGCGGCGCCGGGCCGGTGGCCGCTGAAGGGTTCGGTGTCGCTGTACTTGCCGTCCGGGGACCGGGGCGGCGCGGTGCCGTCGGGCTCCTCGCCGTCCACGTGCCCGCGACGGGTCCGTGGTGGAGCTTCCGCGCCGGCCTCGCGGATGGCGTCGAGGTCGAACCAGTAGCGGCGCTGCTTGACCAGCAGGAAGAGCATCTCGTAGCGCGTCGAGACGCGGTCCAGGACGGACTGCGGCATCGCGTTGGGCTTGTGCCAGACGATGGCGTTGCGCAGGATCCAGCCGTCCTCCTGCAGGGCGAAGGCGATCCGCCAGGGCATGCCGAGCAGGTTCTTGGGCGGCACCGCCGACCGGGCGCGGGGGCGGACGAGCGGCTGGCAGGTGTTGTAGTTCCGTCCGCGGGCCCAGCCGTCGGAGTCGGCCGCGTAGCAGTCACCCAGGTTCAGCCAGAGGGTGCCGTCGTCGGCCAGGACCCTGCGGGCCTCGGCGAAGACCGCCCGCAGCGTCTCGACGTAGGCGGCCGGAGTCGGCTCCTGGCCGTACTGGCCCGGGACGCCGTAGTCCCGCAGGCCGTAGTAGGGCGGGCTGGTGACGATGCAGTCGGCCGAGCGGCCGGGCATCTCCGCGAGGACCTCGCGGGCGTCACCGAGGAAGAGGGTGGCGTGGTCGTGCCTCCAGTAGGGCTGCCTCACCGCGTCGACCTCCCGAGGATACAGATGTCCGAAATAGTGCTGGCGTAGGGCATGGAAAGCGGGTGTTTGTCGGCCGGCGTGCCTGCCGACAAGCGGGGCGGTGCCGCTGGTGCGGCGCCGGTGGACAGTGCGTCGATGAGCGTCGTCATCGCCGTTCGGGGCGGGCCTCAGATCCGCGGCGCCCTCGTGGGCGGACGGCCCGCGAAAGACGCTGTCCACAGGTGAACAGGCACCTCTGGCGAGCCGTTGGCGTGGTTCGGGCGGGGCCGGAGGAGAGCTGTGACGATCTTCGGCGGGCCTCCGGCGCGACGGTCCGCCGGAGATCACGGAAGCGCGCCGGAGCATCGCTCAAGATCATGGATCGGTGGCGCCAGAGGGTCGCCGGAGGCGGCTCCTACACCGGGTTGCGAGACCGAAACTCCTCTCGCAGCGGAGCACTCGATGAGTACCGACCTTCACGAGACGACCGACCCGAGCCCTTCCTCGCCCCTGGACGTCGCCGAGCGCATCTTCCAACTCCTCGCCCGCGCTCCCGGCGGACTGACCGTCAACGGCGTCACGCTCCCCGACGAGCTGCCGCGGTGCCCGATCCCGCTCGGCGAACTGCGTGACCTGCTGGCGGGCCGCCCCCTGTCACCCGCGGCCCGGGACGCGGTCTGGCGTGACCTCGTCATCCGCGCCCGCCTGGACGGCTCGCAGTGGCTGGCCGCCGCGGTCGGCGTCGCCGTACCGGCGCTGCGGGACGTTGCCGGCCGGGTCCGCTGGGGCTACGCCACGGCCGATCCGGCGGACGTCGAGGCGCAGGTGTTGACGGCCTTCGTCGCCGCGGTGCGCACGGCCGACATCGACAGGCCCAGCATCCTGCCGCGCCTGTGCGAGGCGGCCCGGCGCGCCGGTGAACGCGCCCGGCGGGCCGCCGAGAGCGACCTCGCCTGGACCCTCTTCGCCGCAGAGGCCGAGACCACCGAAATCCCCGCGATCACTCCTTCCACCGCCTCCGGCGAGGCCGAGGAGGAGACACCCATGACTTCCGCGCGGAGCCGGATCAGCTCAGATCCGCAGCCCACCATCACCGAACCGAAAGGAGGCCGGGGCAACCCCACCGGCTCCGCGCGGAGCCCCTACAGCCCGACCGGCCGACCGCAGAGCCTCCCCGCCCGCCGCATCACCCCGGGAACGAGAGCGCGCCGGGAACGCCGTATGCGGCTGTCACGGCACGTCCTCCGCGCGCTGGTCGTCTCCGGCATCACCGTCGCCGTCCTGGCCGTCGCGGCGGTGGCGGTCCTCGCCGACGGCGGCACCACGCTCGCCGCGGCGACGCCGTCCGGCGGCACCCGCGCCGTGCGCGCACCCGCGAGCCCGGACCAGCTCGGCCAGGTCTTCGAGAACATGCGGAACTGGATCATCGGCCTGCTGGCCACGCTGGCGACGCTGATGCTGACCATCGGCGGCCTGCGCTACCTGGTGGCCGGGGGAGACCCCGGCGAGGTGCAGAAGGCCAAAGCCGCACTGAAGGCGGCGGCCATGGGCTACGCCCTGGCCGTACTGGCGCCGATCTTCGTCAGCATCCTCAAGCGCGTCGTGGGCGGGTGAGGGCGGTGACCTCCGCGACGCTCATCAGCGACCTGCTGTCCGCCCCCACGCCCTCGCCCTCTCCCGAACCCACGTCCTCGGGGGACAGCGGCCTCGGTCTCGACGTCGGAGACTGGATCGGCAGCCAGATCAACGACTGGTTCGCCGCCCTGGTCGCGCTAGCGATCCGGCCGCTGCTCGACATGCTCGCCACCTCCCTGCTCGCCACCCCCGGCATCGACGCCCACGGCAGGGTCGCCGACCTGTGGCGGGCCACCATGGTCATGGCCAACGGCGCCTTCGTCCTGTTCGTCGTCGCCGGCGGCGTGCTGGTCATGGGACACGAGACCGTCCAGACCCGGCACGCCCTCAAGGAGATCCTGCCCCGCCTCGTCCTGGCCTTCCTGACGGCCAACGCCAGCCTTCTGCTGACCAGCAAGGCCATCGAGATCAGCAACGCCCTCGCCCAGGCGGTGCTCGGCCAGGGGTTCGACGCACGCCGGGCCGCGAACGCGATCCGCTTCCTGATTCTCCAGCCCGGCGACACGGAGATCTTCTACATCCTGCTCGCCCTGGTGGCCGTGGTGCTGCTCGTCCTGCTGCTCATCACGTTCATGCTCCGGGTGGCCCTGACCACGCTGCTGGTGGTCGCCGCGCCGCTGGCCCTGTGCTGCCACGCCCTGCCGCAGACCGACGGCCTGGCGCGGCTGTGGTGGCGGGTCTTCTCCGGGCTGCTGCTCATCCAGCTCTGCCAGTCGCTGACGCTGGTCACGGCCGTGCGGGTCTTCTTCAACCAGGACGGGCAGGAGGCGGTGGGCCTGCGCTTCACCGGCCAGCTCTACAACCTCCTGCTCGCCCTCACCCTGCTGATCGTCCTGGTCCGCATCCCCGGCTGGGTGTCGCGGGCGATGTTCCTGCCCGCCGGGCGCGGGCTCGGCATGGTCCGGATCGTCAAGTACGCCCTGGCCTACAAGCTCACCAACCCGCTGCTGAACGTCCTGCACCTGCGCAAGGGCTCCGGCCGCGGAAGCGGCACGGCCAAGCGTGCCGTGGCCGGCGCACTGGCCGGAAAGGCCCTGCCCGCCCTTGCCGCGGGCCCCGCCGGTACGGCCGCCGCCGGCGTCGCCACGGCTGCGACGGCCGCCTCCGCCGCCCGCGGAGGCGCCGGACCCGTCAAGCACGCACCGGTCGCCGCCCGCCGCCCGATCCGCGCCGGCGACTGGGAGCCCGGACCCGTCAAACACGCTCCCAGCGCGCCGCCGGTCCAGGGCAAGTACCGCACGCCGCCCCGGCCGCAGAAGCCCGTCCCGCCGTCCACGCCCGTCTACGGCTACCCGCGCGAGAACTTCTACGCCGCCGGACCGGCCGGGCTGAACCAGATGCACCGGCTGCGCGCCCAGGGGACGTCCTCGCCCCTGCCTCCGCGCCGGGCGATCGAGCCCCCGCCGATCCCCGGTCGTCCGGTCCGGCCGATCGTCCCACCGAACGCCCCGATCCCCGGTTCGGCGGACTGGCCGGAGAACCCCGCGCGCCGCCGTACACCCCCACCGCCGCCGCCCGCGCAGGGTTCCGCCCGCAGGCGCACCCGCAAGAGGAAAGGAGGTGGCGGGCGATGAGCTGGAGTGAGGTCGTCCGCATCCCCGCCGACGTCGAACAGCCCGACAAGATCGTCTGGGGGTTCACCGCCCGGCAGGTCGTCATCCTCGCAGTGACCGGCGGGGCCCTCTACCTGGCGTACGTGACCTTCGGCGAGGAGATCCCGCCGGCCGCGCTCGGGGCGCTGGCCCTGCCGGTCGCGGTGCTGGGGATCCTGCTGGCCATCGGCACGCACGACGGGATCAGCCTGGACCGGTTCGCGCTCGCCGCGCTCCGGCACCAGCGCGCCCCCAAGCACCTGGTCACCGCCCCCGAGGACGTTCCCGCGCCTCCCGGGTGGATCGCCGCCAAGCCCGGCCCGCTGCCCGCGCCGCTCCGGCTCCCGGCGCGGGGCGTGGCCGGGGACGGCCTGCTCGACCTCGGGCCGGACGGGGTGGCCGCGATCGCCGAGGTCTCCACCGTCAGCTTCGCCCTGCGCACCCCGGAAGAGCAGGACGGTCTGGTCGCGGTCTTCGGCCGCTGGCTCAACTCGCTGTCCGGCCCGGTGCAGATCCTGGTCCGCGCCGAGCGCGTCGACCTGACCGAGACCGTCACGGCCCTGCACGACAGCGCCCGGCAGCTGCCGCACCCGGCGCTGGCCTCCGCCGCCCGCGAGCACGCCGCGTTCCTGTCCGAGTTGGCCACCCGGCACGAACTGCTCCGCCGCCAGGTCTTGCTGGTCGTCCGCGAGCCCGCCGTCGGCGGCAACGGCCGCGCCTCGGCCGCCGCGCGTGCCTACCGGCGGCTGGACGAGGCGGCCCGCCTGCTGGGAGGGTGCGGGATCACGGTCCGTCTGCTGGACGCCGCGGCCGTCACCGCGCTGCTGGCCTCCTGCTTCGACCCGACCGCCCCGCCATTGCCCGCTGACGGGCCGGCCGCTGACGACGCGGTCATCGGCAGGGGAGGCCGCCGATGAGACTCCGCCTGCGCCGTACCGGCTCGGCGCCCTCGAGGATCGGGCCGGACGCGGTCGAGGTCCAGCCGCGCCGCCTGCGCGTCGGCGGTGGTGTCTGCGCCACCCTCGCCGTCACCGGCTACCCGCGCGAGGTCGCGCCCGGCTGGCTGGAACCGCTGCTCGCCTACCCCGGACGGCTGGACGTGTCGGTCCACGTCGAGCCCGTTCCCTCGCTGGTCGCCTCCGACCGGCTCCGCAAACAGCTCGCCCGGCTGGAGTCCGGGCTGCGCGCCGACCACGAGCACGGCCGCCTGCTCGACCCGGGCGCCGAGGCCGCTGCCGAGGACGCCCAGGAACTGGCGTCCCGGATCGCCCGGGGCCAGGCCAAGCTGTTCCGCGCCGCGATCTACCTCACCGTCCACGCCGCCTCGGAGGAGGAACTCGACGACGCCTGCGCCCAGGTCCGCGCCCTGGCCGCCTCGCTGCTGCTGGACGCCCGCCAGGTGACCTTCCGGCAACTGCAGGGCTGGGTCAGCGGCCTGCCGTTCGCCTACGACAACCTGGGCATGCGGCGCACCTTCGACACCCCGGCGCTGGCTGCGGCCTTCCCCTTCACCAGCCCGGACCTGACCGCCGAGCTCGGGCCGACCGCGGTGCTGTACGGGGCCAACACCGCCAGCGCGTCCCTGGTCGCCTGGGACCGGTTCGCCCAGGACAACCACAACTCGGTGATCCTCGCCCGGTCCGGGGCGGGCAAGTCCTACCTGGCCAAACTGGAGGCGCTGCGCTCGCTGTACGTCGGCGTCGAGGTCGCCGTCATCGACCCCGAGGACGAGTACGCCCGGCTGTGCGCGGCCGTCGGCGGCGCCTACCTCCACCTGGGCGCGCCCAAGGTCCGGCTCAACCCCTTCGACCTGCCGCCCAGGGGCCAGCGTGACGGCGACCCGCTCACCCGCCGCGCGCTGTTCCTGCACACCCTGATCGCGGTCATGCTCGGCGAACCGCTCGACAAGGCCGGCAAGGCCGCGCTGGACCGGGGCATCATCGCCGCCTACCGGCAGGCCGGGATCACCATCGAGCCGCGCACCTGGAGCCGGCGCCCACCGCTCATGCGGGACCTGGTGACCGCGCTCACCGGTGACGACGATCCCAAGGCGCACGAGCTGGCCGCCGGGCTCGCGCCGTACGTCACCGGCAGCCACCGCCGGCTCTTCGACGGGCCGACCACCACCCGGCCCGACTCCCACCTGATCGTCTTCTCCCTGCGGGACCTGCCGGAGGAACTCAAGGCGGTCGGCACGCTCCTGACCCTGGACGCGGTCTGGCGGCGCGTCTCCGACCCCCGGAACCGGCGGCCCCGCCTGGTCGTGGTCGACGAGGCGTGGCTGCTCATGCGCGACCCCGAGGGCGCGAAGTTCCTGCTGCGCATGGCCAAGGCCGCCCGCAAGCACTGGGCCGGCCTATCGGTCGTCACCCAGGACGCCGCCGACCTGCTCGGCTCCGAGATCGGCCAGGCGGTCATCGCCAACTCCACCACCCAGATCCTGCTCAAACAGGCACCCCAGACGATCGACCGGGTCGCCGACGCCTTCCACCTGTCCGACGGCGAACGGCAGCTGCTGCTGTCGGCCGAACGCGGCACCGGCCTGCTCACCGCGGGAGCCGGAGCCCAGCGGGTCCCGCTCCAGGTGATCGCCAGCCGCCGCGAACACGACCTGGTCACCAGCGATCCGCAGGAACTGGCCGGCCTCAACTGCGAGGAGGACGACCTGTGACCACGCCGATCGTGTCAGTCAGTCGCAGGCCAGTAATCGAGCGTCTCCTCGCGCGGCAGCAGGTACCCGCAGGATCGCCGCTCAGGGACGGCACCCGGCGTCTGCTCGGTCTCCTCCCCGTAGGTCTCGAAACCGACCAGCGCCCGCCGGAACCGGACGACTCCGTAAACCCGGCGGGCCAGGGACACCAGCCAGTCGTCGAGTGGCCGCCGCCATGCCAACGAGGACGGCTCGTCGTCCTCGTTGAAGGGGAAGGCGCCCACGCGCCGATCTGTCCGTCCCAGCGCCTCCAGCGGCAGGTAGAAGATCAGCCAGCTCGTTCCGTCATCGAAACGGCTGACGAGCGCGCCGCACACGCATGTTCTGCCTGCGGGAGGGCGGGTCAGCCCGTACAGGTGGCCGGTGGGGAGCCCGGATTCCAGCGCGTACGGCACCTGCCCGGCGGGTTCGCGATCGCGTGCCGTGTGGAACCCGTCGAGCGTCGCGGCATCCCGGATGACCTCCAGACCCTTCAGCAAGGGGCCGTCGGCCGTGCCCGCGAACTCCATCGCGAGCTCGTAGAAGCCGCCGCGCCAGTTCTCCTCGTCCGTGAAGGAAGAGGGATCGTCCATCATCGTTCACCTGCTCATTCGTCTGTGCGGCGGGTACCGGCCGTACCCGGCCGCCGGTGCGTCGTGCAGCCGGGCCACTTGCTCCCGAGCCAGCGGAGACAGCAGTCGGCCGGAATCCAGCTCGGCTGGCAGCGGCGACCCCTGGGCCATCCGGCCATCCTCCCCGATCATCGCCGGGGCGGTGAAGCGCGATGATCCACGATCTGCTCACCGATCCCGGTACCGTCCTGGACGGGCTGATCACCTGGTTGTCGGTGCACGTCGGGCAGCTGATCGGCTGGCTGGTGGCCGCCGAGGTCGCCGCGGTGCTCGGGCGGTCCGTGACCGTACGGCTCCGCCACCGGCGGCTCGCCCGCGGTGCCCGCTGTGTGGAGATCCTCGCCCCGCCCGTCGCCGACATGCCGGGTGCCGAGGCGCTGTGGGGCAACCTCATCGGGCTGCTCCGGCCGGCCTGGAAACGGATCCTGTTCGGACAGCCCCATCTGGCCTTCGAGTACGTCTTCAGCGCCGCCGGGGTGCGCATCCGGCTCTGGGTCCCCGGCGTCGTCCCGCAGCACCTGGTGGAACACGCGGTCGAGGCCGCCTGGCCGTCAGCGCGCACCGCCGTACAGAAAGCGGCGCCGCCCGTGCCGCTCACCGGCCGCTCCCACGGCGGGCAGCTGAGGATCGCCCGCAGCGAGCGGCTGCCGATCCGGCACGACCACGACACCGACCCCTTGCGGGCGCTCGTGGGCGCGGCCGTGGGGATGCCGACCTGGCAGCACGCCGCCGTGCAGATCCTCGCCCGCCCCGCGACCGGCCGCCGTCTCACGCACTTCGCCACCGCCGGCCCGGTGTGGCTGGTACGCGGCCTGCTCGACCTGCTGACCCCGGGACCGCTGCACTCGCGCCTGCACCCCCAGCACCTGCGCCAGCACGCGCAGGACCGCGCGCTCCAGCTGCAGGAATCAGCCGAAGCACGCGCCATCAGGGACAAGGCGCTGCAACCGCGCTACGCCGTGACGGTCCGCTACGCCGTACAGGCCGACGAACCGTCCGCCGCCGACGACAAGGTCGCGCACGCCGCCCGCCGCAACGCGATCCGGGGACGCGCCCACGCGATCGCCTCGGCCTTCGCCCTCTACGCGGGACACAACCGGCTGGAGCGCCACCGGCTGCCCTGGCCCGCCGCCCAGCTCGCCGGCCGCCGCCTCGGCCGCGGGTTCCTGCTCTCGGTGCCGGAACTCGCGACCTTGGCACACCTGCCGCTGGACGCTGCGGTCCCGGGACTGCAGCGGGCGGGCGCCAACAGCGTCCCGCCGTCCCCGGCCATCGCCTACGGCGGAGCGAACGCCAAGGTCCTCGGGTTCGCCGACTCCGGTCACGAGCGGCCCGTCGCCCTGCGCGTGGCGGACTCCTGCCACCACGTGCACATCCTCGGCCCGAACGGCACCGGCAAGTCCACGCTGCTGGCCCAGATGATCCTGTCCGACATCCAGGCCGGGCGCGGAACGGTGGTCATCGAGGCCAAGGGCGACCTGATCAGCGACCTGCTCGGCCTGATGCCCCAGACGGCAGGGGATCGGGTCGTGCTGATCGACCCCGACGACCGCCACGCCCGCCCGTCGCTCAACGTCCTCGGCGGGGCCGAGCTGGACATGGGCGTGGACAACCTCGTCGGCATCTTCCACAAGATCTACGCCGACTACTGGGGACCGCGCACCGACGACATCCTGCGTGGCTGCGCCCTCACCCTGGCCCGGCACAAGGGCACGCTCGCCGACGTCCCCACGCTGCTCATCGACGCCGAGTACCGGCGCCGGCTCGTGGCGGGACTGCGCGATCCACTGCTGCTGGGCTTCTGGCACTGGTACGAGAACCTGTCCGACTCGGCCAAGGCCCACGTCACCAGCCCGATCATGAACAAGCTCCGGGCGTTCCTGCTCCGGCCGTTCGTCCGCGACGTGCTCGGCTCGGCCCGCTCCACCTTCGACCCGGGCGCGGTGCTCGACGGCGGGATCCTGCTGGTGCGGCTGCCCAAGGGCGTGCTGGGAGACGACAGCGCCCGCCTGCTCGGCTCCATGGTCCTGGCCCAGGTCTGGCAGGCCGCCTCGCACCGGGCCAAACTCGGCCGCGCCCGGGCGCACGCCGCGCTCTACGTCGATGAGGCGCACAATTTCCTCACCCTGCCGCACGCACTGAGCGACATGCTCGCCGAGGCCCGCGCCTACCGGCTCTCGCTGGTCCTGGCCCACCAGCACCTCGCCCAGATGCCCCGCGACCTGCGGCAGGCGATCTCCTCCGACGCGCGCAACAAGGTGTACTTCTCGCTCTCGCCGGAGGACGCCCGCGAGGTCGAACACCACTTCGCGCCCTATCTGCGCGCCCACGACCTGGCCAATCTCGGCGCCTTCCAGGCCGCCGCCCGGCTCATGTCGCGCTCGGCCGAGGCGCCTCCCTTCACCCTGCGCACGCGGCCCCTGCCCGAGCCCTCACGCGAGGTAGCCGACCGGATCAGAGCCGCGGCGGCCAAGGCGTACGGCCGTACCGCCGCCGCGCCCGCATCCCGGCCGGACGATCCCCGGCTCCGCCACGACGACCCCCGGCTCCACCACTGAGTCACCGAAGGAGGATCCCGATGTCCACATCCCGCTTCACTCCCGCCGTGCTCGCCCAGCTCGCCGCCCGGCTGACCGCACGCGACCGGCGGCTGCTCCGGATGGTCAAGGAGCAGCGTGTCCTGACCGCGCCCCAGATCGCGCGGATCGCCTTCGACACCGACGACGCCGCCCGCAAGCGCCTGCTCGCCCTGCACCACATGGGCGTGCTGGACCGCTTCCGGCCCAACCTGCCACCCGGCATGGGCACCGCCCCCTACCACTACGTGCTCGGACCGGCCGGCGCCGCCGTACTGGCCTCCGAGGACGGCGTGGACCCAGGAGCGTACGGCTACCGCCGCGACCGCGTGCTGGCGATCGCCTACAGCCAGCGTCTGTCCCACACCGTCGGCACCAACGGCTTCGGTGCCGGCCTGTACGGCTTCGCCCGGCGGCACGCGACCGCCGAGCTGGTCACCTGGTGGGCGGAGAACCGGTGCGCGTCCCTGTGGGGCGACACCGTCCGCCCGGACGCCTACGGGCGCTGGCGCGAGGACGAGCACACCGTCGACTTCTTCCTCGAATACGACACCGGCAGCGAATCGCTGGAGCGGGTGGTGCGCAAACTGGACGGCTACGCGGCTCTCGCGGAGGCCACGCAGGTCGTCACGCCGGTGCTCTTCTGGGTTCAGGGCGAGCGGCGCGAGGCGAACCTGCGGCGCAAGCTCGTCCACCACCCCGCCCACATCTTCGTCCCCATCGCCACCGGCAACCCGTCGGTCGCCGCAGGCCCGGTGGACGACGGCCCGGCGGGAGAGAAGTGGCTGCCCTCCGACACCGACGGTCCCCGCCTGCGTCTGGCCGAACTCGCCCTGTACTGGCCCGGCCTCGGATCCCGTACGGCCACCGCCCCGCAGGCCGCTCCGCTGCCGGAGGACGACGAGTGATCATCGAAGCAGGGCTGGGCGTCAAAGCCCTGATCGCGGGCGGGGGCATCGTCACGGGCATCGCGCTGCTCGCCGGGATGACCGGCGGCGCCAAGGTCGCCGTGACCTCGGCCGACCGGGCCGAGCTCGCCGCCGCCGTCTGCGCCTACACCGACCGTCCGCGCCCCGCAACAGAGGCATCCTCCACCCGTCGCCCTCCACGGTCGGAGACGGCCAGGGCCGGGGAGACCAGCGGTCTGGACCGTGAGCAGCTGGCCCATGCCCGGATCATCGTGGACACGGCCGCCGAGATGGGACTGCCCGAGCGCGCCGCCGTCATCGGCGTCGCGACGGCGCTTCAGGAGTCGCACCTGAGGAACGACGTGGTGGGCGACCACGGGACGGCCTTCGGCATCTTCCAGCAGCGTCCCGTGAGCGGCTGGGGGACCAAGGCCCAGGTGACGGACCCGCGCTACGCCGCCCGGAAGTTCTTCTCCGTGCTGGTCACGGTGGAGGACTGGCAGACCGAGCCGCTGACCGTGGCGGCGCAGACCGTGCAGAACTCCGCCTTCCCGGACGCCTACGCCGAGCACGAGGACCGGGCCGTGGAGGTCGTCGCCGCGCTCCGGCCGCCTGGGGGATGGGTGCAGACGGCTTCCCGGCCACGGAGCGCGCCGGCGGCTGAGAAGTCCGCCGAGGAACTCGGACTGACCGCGGCGGACCTGTCGGCCGTGCGATCCAGCATCGAGACCGCCGGCTCCCTCGGAATCGACCGGAAGGCGGTGGTGGCCGACATCGCCTACGCCCTGCACGACGCGGGCCGGGGCGGTGCACCGCCCACCGATCCCGGAAAAGCCCGTAGGCAAGCGGAGAGGATCGTTTCCGTGGTCGCCGGGGACCTCTGCCGCGAACTGGCGGGCGAGTTCTCCGAGGACACCGGTCAGACGGAGGGCACGGGCAAGGGCCTGAAGGGCGCATCCGCACGCGCCATGACAGCCGTGCGAGCAGCTTTGAAGATGCTCGGCGTGCCGTACTCCTGGGGTGGGGGAGGAGCGGGCGGCGCCAGCTTCGGCATCGGCAGGGGCGCCAGGACCAAGGGCTTCGACTGCTCAGGGCTCGTCCAGTACGCCTGGGCCGAGGCCGGCGTCCCCATCCCCAGGGTCACCTACGCCCAGTGGAACCACGGCACCCGCATCCGCGGCACCATCCGCCCCGGCGACCTGGTGTTCTACGAGACGGACCCGAGAGTCCCGGGTCCGGATCACGTCGGACTCGCCGTATCCGCCACCAAGATGATCCATGCTCCACGCACCGGAACGGTTATCCGCATCGACCCTGTGCGGCGATCGGGATACATGGGGGCGGTGCGAATGAATTAGAGGGATATCGTGCAGGGCTTCCTTGCGCGAGGAGGCTAAGCGAAAGGTTGAGCGGGCGTTTTCCCAGCTCACGGCATTAAGGCTACGCTGCCAGCCCGTACAGATCCTGTTTTAGGGCACGCTCTCGCGTACTGGCTTCAGGAATTCTTTTTAGGGCAACACCACGCTTGGTCGGCGAATTTCCGGGAGATTTATCTCTCGCGGTGCGCCATGTAAGCCATCCTGTCAGCCCTGCGGCCATGAGGAGGAAGGTGACTTGAGACGGGGTCGGCGCCTCATCGAACCCGGCGGCGGCAGCGGCGGCGGCCGAGGAGCTCGATGCGAAGGCGACATGGAGGGGCCGTATCTGCCTTGGCCGCCTCTTCCGGCGACGCGCACGACCACCCATGAGCATAGATATACCCCATGGATGATCTCCTCGCGAGGGAGATCGAAGTTTCAGCGATCAGATCTCGTCAACGTGGTTGCCAGCCATCGGATGCTGCAGCGCGTACGCTGGACGTGACCGCTCTCACCGTTTTCTTGGTCGATTGCGATGAGTAGGTCAGGGGGCCGGTTCGTTCGCGAGCCGGCCCCTCTCGTCAGCGCTCCGTCACGCGTTCGGCTCGTCTGCCATGTAGGCCTGGAGCAGGGCGAAGCCCGGCATGCCCTCGTGCGGCCGGATGCCCACGGTGAACACCTCAGGGTCCTCGAAGACGGGTTCACCGCTGGGGCGGCGGGCGTAGGCGACCCGGCCGTAGTCCACGCCCTCGCCGCGGTCGCAGCTCATCCAGGTGATCGCCTCCTGCTCGCCCTCGCGCAGGGGATGGTTCGACACCGCCCGCACGGAGACCGTGCTCGGCGGGGTGAACACCCACACCTGCGGTACGGCCAGCACCCAGCGCGTGGCTGCGATCTCGTGCGCCTTGGCGGCGGCCCGCGCCTCGAACGCGGCAGCGGCCGGCTCGTCGCGCAGGTAGTCGTAGTCGCTGAGCACGAGCCTGCGCTCACCGTCTAGGGCCACGATGGCCGGACAGTCACGGGCGACGATGCTCTTCTCCAGTCGGTCGACCACGTCGAAGAGGAGGGCCGTCGTCTCGTCGTTCATGTCGCTCCCTCCGCTCCCGGACATCCGCTGCCGACATCGAACCATCATCCGACGGGATACGTGACCAGAGCATGAGATCCCGGTTCACCGCCGCCCGCCTGTCCACGGATGCCGTTCGGATACGGCGCTTCCGCGCTTTCCCCCTCCGTGCCCCGCTCAGCGCTCCGGGAGCCGCCGGGCGCGTGGTGATCTGGTCGCTCGCGCTGGCGCTGCCGCTGGCCGGGTGCAGCGGCGGTCCCATGTCGCAGGGGGAGTTCGAGGACCGCGCCCGCGAGGTGGCCGGGCGCTGGCACGGCTCGGCGGCCGACCGCGCGTGGCGCGAGGGCTTCGTGCCGCTGGAGCACCCGGAGGCGGCCTCGGACTGGAAACGGCTGCCCGCCTGGGCGAACCGGAGCGACCACAACGGCGCCTGGAGTCTGGACGTCGACCTGCCCGCGGAGACCCCGCCCGCCCGGCGGCTGCAATGGCCGGACGGCTCGGCCCTGACGGTTCCGCTGGTCACGGCGGCGCAGGCGTACGCGGAGGTCAGCAAGCCGGCCGGCCTCATCGAGGACGACTGTCCGCCCGCCGGGTGCCGGAAGCTGCACGTGACCGGCGTGGAGCTCGTTGACGTGCCGGTGCGCACCAACCGGGGGACGGTCCAGGTGCCCGCCTGGCGCTTCACGCTGAAGGGCCTGACGGCGCGCTTCGTGCGCATCGCCGTCCACCCGTCGGCGATCACCCCGCGCCCGGCGGCGCAGGGCGGCGGCGAGCATGAGGAGGTGACGGCGTTCGACCCCGTCCCCGGCAGGGAGCGGGAGCTGCTGCTGCGCTACCTGCACGGAGCCTGCGACCGCACGTACGGTGCCCGCGCCTACGAGACCCGCGACCTGGTGGTGGTCGACGTGGACGTCGAGCCCACCGGCGACGGGCCGTGCCCTGCGATAGGCAAGATCGACCAGGTCACCGTGACGCTCGACGCGCCTCTCGGGGACCGGCTCCTGCTCGACGCCGGGGGCGGGCTGCCGGTGCTGCCCGGCGTGCCGGCATCGCGCTGAGGGCCTCGCCGTACCGGTGGCGTGGAAGACCGAGGGGCACGAGGAGCCAGTGACTTCCCGCCGTGTGGCTCCCGGCAGCAGAGCCGGGAGCCACACGGCGTGGTCTCATGCCGCGGGGACCGGCACCGGCCGGTCGAGGACCTGCTCCAGCAGGCGGAGGGTCTCGCGGTCCAGGTCGTCGAAGCCACCGGTCACCGCCCGCAGCAGGTTCCGCTCGGCCCGGCAGGCGCCGCGGACCTTCTGCCCGTGGTGGGTGTAGGTGTTCACCGCCTGCATGACGCCCCAGCCGGTGCCCGCCCACGGCGCCACCCGGTCGTCGTGGCGCCAGAGCCGCTGCAGGTTCTCCCGCTTGTTGGCGGCCAGCGTCCAGGACCGTCCCCGCTCCTCGGGCAGGGGCGCGAACGCGTCCAGGAACGACCGCCACTGCCGGTCGCTGACGTCGGTCTCGCACAGCCGCCTGACCTGCGCGGAGAAGTCGTCGGCCACTTGGTGGACGATGCTGAGCGCGTCCCTGGCCTCCTCCAGCCGGAGCTTCGAGTACTTCGAGTGCTTGATCTTCACCTGCTGGCCGCGCTCGGCCAGGCCGGCCGCCATCGTGTTGTCGCAGACCACGTTCGTGACGGCCCGCTTGAAGGTCGTGGCCAGCGACCCGTCGAACGACGTCGCCCCGAACAGGTGCGGCCGGAACTCCACGCCCTCCGGCGTGCGGATGGTCTCCGGCACCTCCACCGAGACCCAGGCGACCGCGCCGCCGCGCAGCAGGCCCGCAGAGCCGATCGACAGGTCGTCGTCGAGCAGGCGGCCGATGGTGGTGATGAGCCACTCCACGTAGGGATGCGGCTCGTAGCCGTCGGAGAAGATCCCCATCACGTGTCCGGTGTCGCTGCGCACGATCGCCTGCCGCTCGGGGATCTCGGCCAGGCCGCCGGTGACCGGGTCCTCCACGTAGATCGGCCGGGACAGAGCCTCCCAGCCGAACAGGCGGCGCTTGACGTCCTCCACGGGGATCGGGCCGGGGTAGTGGTTCGGCTCCGTACCCTGCAAGCCGGCCCGGTAGTGCCAGGCGGTCCCGCGCTTGTCGGTGAAGCCGATCAGGGTGTTGGCGTTCAGCCAGGACAGGGTCTCCTTCGACATGTGTCTTCCCTCCAGACATGAAGAAAGGCACCGGTCCGTCCGGTGCCCAAGGCTGTCGATTCGGTACGGCCGCCGCCCGCGAGGCGGGGCGGGCGGCGGCTCCTCGTGGTCTTACGGCCAGTCGCCCCGCCACAGGGCGAGCGCCTCCCGGATGTCGTCCCGGCCGGGCAGGTCCGCGCCGCGCAGGTCGGTGATCGTCCACGCCACCCGCAGCACCCGGACGTACGACCCGGTGCTCAGCACGCCGGCGTTCAGGGCGTCGTCGAGCGGATCGAGCGCACCGGGAGCGGTCCGGAAGACGGTCCGCAGCTCCAGGAGCGGAATCTCGGCGTTGGTGCTCCACGGCGTACCGGCCAGGCGGGCGGCGGCGCGCTCCCGTGCCGCCGCGACGCGCTCGGCGACGGCCGCGCTGGACTCACCCGGCACGCCGCTCAGGAACTCCGCCCGGCTCGGCCGCTCCACCCGGGTACGGATCTCGACCCGGTCCAGCGGCCCGGCCAGCCGGGCCAGGTAGCGCCGTCTGGCCACGGGCGTGCACGCGCAGGACGGCGTCTCGCACGGGCACGGCGGTGAGGCGAGGACCAGGGCGAAGCGTGCCGGGTAGCGGATCGTCGCGTCCCCTCGGGAGATGACCACCTCGCCGGCCTCCAGCGGGTGGCGCAGGCCGTGCAGGACCGTGGACGGGAACTCGGCGGCATCTTCCATGAACAGCACCCCGCGGTGTGCCAGGGAGACGGTTCCCGGGCGGAGCGCGCCGAAGATCGCCGCCGGTGTGCTGGTGTGGTGCGGGCTGACCAGCGGAGGCTGGGTGACGGCAGGCTGGTCAGAGTCGAGGTGGCCCGCCACCGAGTAGATCTCGCTGACCTCGCGCGCCGCCTCCTCCTCCAGCGGCGGCAGGATCGTGGGCAACCGCTCGGCGAGCATCGCGGCCGGGCTCCCGTACGGTGCCCGCAGGAACAGGTGGTGCCCACCGGCCGCGGCGATCTCCAGCGCCCGGCGCGCCGCCGGATTGCCCGCCACGTCGGCGAGATCCACCGGGCTGCCGGACGGACGCCACCCGGCCGGAGGGGAGGAACGGGCGTGTCCCTCCAGCTCTCCGGCACGCAGCCACCCGGCCAGCCGGGCCAGGTCGCGGACCGGGACCACCGTCACGCCGGGGACCTGGGCGGCCTCACCGGCGTTCCCCTCCGGGACCACGACACGGGACAGCCCGGCGGCGACGGCGGCGCGGATCATCGGCAGCACGCCCCGGACCGGGCGGACCGTCCCGTCCAGACCCAGTTCACCGAGAAGGACCCAGCGGGCGAGACCGGCGGCGGGGACGGCACCGGACGCGGCCAGCAGTGCCACCGCGATCGCGAGATCACCGGCGCTGCCCCGCTTGGGCAGGCCGGCCGGGAGCACGTTCACCGTGGCGCGCGACTCCGGCCAGGCGAGCCCGCTGTTGACGACCGCCGCACGGACCCGGTCGCGGGCCTCCCAGGTGGACGTCTCCGCCAGACCCATCAGATGGAGCCCGGGCAGGCCGTCGGTCACGTCGGCCTCGACCTGGAGCAGGTGACCGGTCAAGCCGACCACGGTGGCGGCGTGGACGGACGCGAATCCCACGCCGGTCACCGCCCCTCGGCCGTGACGTCGCACAGGACCGGGCGGACCCCGTCGGGGTTCTCCGCGACGATGCTCGCGATGTCCTGTGCCATCGTCGGCGTCCGGAGGTCGGCGACGGTGCTCGGCGGGACGCCGATGCTCAGCGCCAGGCGGAGCATTCCGGCGAACCGGTACCCCGGATCGGCCGACAGCGCCCGGTCGACCGCGACGAGCGCGAGGGTCCCGTCTCCGGTCACCAGCGCCATGACCGCGGCCAGGCAGGCGGGCGCGGGCACGTAAGCGGGCTCCACCCGGCGGGTGACCTCCGCCCACAGCCGCAGGTGCGTCTGGTCGGAGTGCTCGGTGAAGGTCAGCGCCGAATCCCGGACCGGGATGATCGTCAGCAGGACGCCGAGCCACGCCACCTGCTCATCCGAGAGCTCCTGCCCCCGGTCCACCTGGCAGAGAGCCTCCCTGATCCGGGCCAGGCCCTCGGCGTACCAGTAGGCGCCGGTCGACGTCGGGGACGCGAGCAGCGCGTTCGCCCGGGCGTGCGCGGCCAGCGTCGCCTCCCGCATGGCCGTACGGCGGGCACCGTCGACCGGGGCGAGCGTGGCCTCCAGCGCACCGCGGTCCGGGAGCGCGACCAGTCCGGCCACCACCGCGTTCGCCGCGATCTCACCGCAGCCGTCGACCGGGAGCCCGTCCGGCGGGCAGCAGGACGGGTCGGCGCAGACGTAGGACCAGCAGCGGCCGTCCTCCACCCGCAGCGCCTCCAGGACTTCGATCCCGTGGCCGGGGAGGGTCTCCCGGATGACGTCCATGACGGGCGTCACCCGGGAGCCGGGACCGTATCCGGCCAGCATGACGCGGGTGACGGCGTTGCGGGTGAGCATGCGCGACAGCTCCCGGGCGATCGACGGCGCGCCGTGGTCGGGCAGGTCGAAGCGGATCGTGCCGAGCACCGAGCCGGAGTCGGACTGCATCATGATCACGACCATGCTCAGGCTGGGGTGGAAGCCGAGCAGGTACGGCACGACCGCGACCAGGTCGGCGGGGCCGGACAGGCGGAGCGGTTCGGTCATGGGAAACCTCCAGGAAAGACGAGAGCCCCCGGCGGTGCCGGGGGCGGAGAGACGGGAACGCGCCGCGCGGAGTGAGCGCGGGCGGGTGGGTTACGGGTCGAGCGGGCGCGGCGGTCCGGGGCGGCGGCCGGTGTTCGCCATGGCGGTCACCGGGCCGTGCAGCCGGGTGAGACGTGGTCCACGCCGCCGCAGTAGCCGCACACGTCCTCCAGCGCGTAGAGCGACAGATCCTCGGCGTGGGCGTCGCGCCAGGCCAGCTGGGTCCCGGCGTAGCCGTCGAAGTACTCCGGATCGGTGTCACCCGGCTGGAGCGTCAGGTACGACAGCACGGTCCGGGCGGCCCGAATCAGTTCCCCGGTGGTCAGGGTGGCACCGGCCGCGGAGCTGATGTCGGAGGCGGCGAAGATGGTTCGCCTCCCGCGCGACAGCCGGTAGTACCAGCGGATCCGGCCGTCGTCGGTACGGCCGCGCGGCCACAGCTCCAGCGTGTGGAGGCCGTCGATCGGCCAGGCCGCCAGCAGCCGGGGAGAGATCTCCCAGCCCGGGGGCAGCACCACCTGGTCAAGCACCGGCATGGAACACCCCCTCCAGGCATCGGTGGACACGGGCGGAAGGGAAGAGCTCCCGGATCTCGCTCAGGCTGCGGACGTCGCCGCTCCAGTCGCCGGGCTCACCGGGCTGGGGCGGGATGTAGTGGTGCCGTGCCGGGCAGCCCGGCCCGTGCGCCTCCGGGGCGACGCTCGGGCAGAGCACGATGACGTGCACGTCATGGGCAGAGGTGTCCTCCACCGAAGATCCTCCTTTCGGGCATGCGGAAGCCGTCCGGGCGGGCCTGCCGTACCGCCCGGACGGCGGAGAGGAGAAGGGGCGTTCAGACCGGGCGGGCCTCGGCCTCCCGGCCCTGGACCCGGGTGATCGTGCGGGCCTCGCGCCGGGCGCAGCGCTCCCCTCGGTGGATCAGCCCGTCGGAGACGAGCAGACCGGTACCGGGATCGCGGACGTACACCCGGTACGGGCGGGGATCGGGCATGGCTGTCCTCCAGCCGGCACGCTGGGAGACACGCGAGATCCCGGCGTGCCGCGCGGTTCAGGCCAGGCGGACGGCCTGAACGCTCGACTGGAAACGCTGCCCGTGCGCCTCCACCTTGCCGTCGGCCCGGAAACCGGTCTTGCCGCTGCTGAAGGTGCGAGGTTGGAGGTCCTCCAGCAGGCCCGAGAGCGCGGCGCCCATCTCCTCCGTCGTCGCCCGCACGACGGCGTTCGGGTCCTGCTTGGAGCCGACCAGTACGGCCTGGGCCTGGCACTGGTAGCGGACCCCGTCAACGGTGATCTTCGCCGAGCCGTGGAAGCCCTTGGACCCCGTGGAGAAGACCTTGGGCGTGAGCTCCGACTTGATCATGTTCACTAGCGCCTGGCTGATGTCCATGAACACTCCCGTGTGCGGCATGGCCCAGGCCCGATGCCCGGGCCACAGCGAGGTGGCGTGTCCAGCCGCCGTCCACGGGTTCAGCCGGCGGGGGACCTTCCGGTCCCGGATATGAAGACCGTTCCGTCGCGTCGTTCCGGATGCGGAGAGCGGAACGGGGACTCTCCGCCGACGGTCGCCCCGCGGTGCCGGAGACACCGCGCGAGCCGGGCGAGCACCGCGCGGAAGCGCGTTTCTCGCCCTCACTTGAATACGGGAGCCGCGGCGGCCCGACCGTCCGCGATCGGCAGGATTCTTTCGTGGCTGCCGGTCGCGCGGACGGCCGGACCGTGCCCGGCGCCCCCGCCGCTCACGTGCCTGCGAGTGTGCGTGAGTCCGAGCATGGGGCGCTGGGTCGTGCGGCGCAGCGTGTGAGCGGTGCCGTGCGGTGTGCGCCGTGCGGTGTTTTCGCTCTCACTTGAATACGGGTGGTGAGGCGGTCCAAGCGTCCGAGCATTCCAAGATTCTTTCGGGCGGTTGTCCCGGCAGATGGCGAAGCGCCCCAGAGCCGGGCGGCTCTGGGGCGCTCTGTGAAGGTCTGTCACTCGGTCCCGGTGCTCAGGGTGCCCCCGTAGACCATCGCGTCTCTCGCTTCGTCGAGACGCTCGGAGAGCTCCCGCCACTCGGCACGCGCGGCGTCACGGGTACGGATGACGGCCCGGCGGGAGCCGTACGCGCCCCCGTGCTGCTCCTGAGCCGTGCGGGCCAGGACACCCGCCCGTCCCAGGTCCTCGGCCTGCATGGCGATGCTGAGAGCCTTCCGCAGGACCGGGAAGTCCTGCCCGTCCCCGAACGCCGTGCGGAAGATCTCGGCGCTGTGCTGAGCCGCGCAGAACGCCACGGCCGCGCGCGTCGCGTTCTCGACATGGGGCAGTCCGCGCATGAGCTGGGCGCCCGGCGTCGCGTCGATCTCATCCGGTGGAACGTCCAGCCGGTAGCCGTTTCGCGCGGCGGCATCCCGCACGGCCCATCGCTGGAGAGTCACACGCGTGATGGTCATCTCTCCGCCGTCCCGGCGGACGTAGACCCACGCCTGAGTCTCACGGGTGGGACCGCTCTCGGGAGCCGGGGCACAGGAGGAGAGGACATCACGGAGACGCTGCGCGAAGAGGAGAACGGCGTCCTGCGTGACGTCGTCCGAGACGTCATCGGTGCCGTACGGGGCGTGTCCCTGCTTGACGACGGTTGCGCTCCCGTCCATCCGCTTACGGGAACGGGTGGAATCGACCGTGCGGCAGTAGCCGCGCGCCAGTTTGCGGATGTCCTCCCAGTCCTCAGCCGTGACGCGCGACATGTCCTCAGGAGTGAGATTCGCGCCGGGGACGTTGGAAGGGACATACTTCCCGAAAATCCAGCTCGACATGAGCTTTCTCCGATCGCTCGCGACGCGCAACCATTCTGCGCGCCACCGTTTTCTTGGTCAATTCAATTGAACCGCGAAATGGAGATCGAATCAACGGATTCCGGCGTCTCTTTGATGTGTTTTACCAGGTCAGACATGGAGGGGTGGAGGGAAGTGCTGGATGGGTCTGGTGTGGGGGATGCATATGCTGTGTGCCTTTGGTTCGTTGAATATGCTGGCTAAATAAATGAAGTAAGTGGCGGAGTTTTGTGCATTATGTGTGGGTGCGAGCTGTCTGCATCCGTCCTTCTGGGGATAGGGGTGAATCCCCATGCGAGTCGGGGTGTCCTCCGGCCTTACTTTAGCCCTCCTGCCTGCTCTGATGTCTCGGTAGGAGGGTCGAGTTAAAATGGCGGGCCATCTGTAACGTTATCAGGAGGGGTAACGGGAAGGGTGCTGGCGACCACTCACATCGGCGCTGAATAGGGTTGTCTCTCCATAGAGGGTGGGGAGTAAGCTCTTTTTTGACTGGTTAGTGCCGTCCATCTAAGCGGACGTTGGTCGCTACCGACTTTATGTAGGAGCGAAGCTTTATTTTTGATCGAACATCCCATATCAAGCACTCGGTGTCGCCGCTCTGGGGCAAGGGAACTGTGGGGCGGAATCTGGGCCACTCTTCCAGAATGATCTTCTCGGCGATCCGGACCTGCCAGCGGGGTGCTTCGATGCTTTGCAGGAGGCGTCCGCCGTGTCGCTCATGGTCGCGAATCCTATTGGCTAAGCCGATTCCGACCTTGATGAATCTTTCTCCATGCCAATCCGGAAACTCTATTAGATACAAGTAGGAGGGCGAGTCATTGTTGAGCGGAAGTCGCCCAAAGTTGATGAACACCCAATAGCCGAGTTCTGGATCGATTCCTGCGCCCGTGTAAGGGAGTCGATTATTGTATCGGGCGGCCTCCATGACCGGATTTTCGTAGTCCAACTCCTGTAGGATTGGCTCAATCTTGTCAATCAGAAGCATTTCCTTCTTCTGGAAGCTCATGATCTTATGTTGGCAGTAGCACTTGGCGGGTGGTCCAACTATTGCCGTGTTGTACATGCGCCGCCTGCCGCAGAGTTCGCATGTTCCAATGATTACAGGGTAGGGACCGATTGGTCCCCGGTCGACAACGATTCGCTCTTCGTGCAACATGTTCAATACCTGCCGGGAGCTAATTGGGGGCGGATTAAATATTGAATCTTGCGGATTCTATCGATTCGGGGTTGCGGATACTTATACATGGGATTGGAGCGACCCACAATAGGGCGCGGTGAGGTGAAGCATTCGGCGAGACTGTCTTGGAGGTGGAGCGGATCGTAGGGAAGTCTGGTGGACGCGCAGGGCAGGGCAGGCCCTCTCTATGCCTGAGAGCGCCCGGCTTCTAATCTTGACCGAGTCGTCCGGTAGATGGAGGTATGCGTGAAGATCGAGGCTGTCTTCTTCGACGTCGGGGAGACGATCGTGGATGAGACCCGCGAGTACGGCACCTGGGCCGACTGGCTCGGTGTTCCCCGGCACACCTTCTCGGCCGTCTTCGGCGCCGTCATCGCCCGGGGCGGCGACTACCGCGAGACCTTCCAGTACTTCCGGCCCGGCTTCGACCTGCACGCGGAGCGGGAACGGCGGGCCGAGGCCGGGGAGCCGGAGAGCTTCTCCGAGGAGAACCTCTACGCCGACGCCCGCCCCTGCCTGGCCGCGCTGCGCGAGCAGGGACTACGGGTGGGTCTGGCCGGCAACCAGACCGCCCGGGCGGAGAAGATCCTGCGCGCCCTCGACCTGCCGGTGGACCTGATCGGGACCTCCGACAGCTGGGGTGTGGAGAAGCCCTCCGACGCCTTCTTCGAGCGGGTCGTCGCGGAGGCCGGCTGCCCGGCCGGGGCCGTGCTGTACGTGGGCGACCGGCTGGACAACGACGTCAAGCCCGCGCAGGCCGCGGGCATCCCGACGGCGCTCATCCGGCGGGGCCCCTGGGGCTACATCCTCCAGGACCCGGAAGCGGCCGAGCGGTGCCTGTTCCGGCTCGACTCCCTGGCCGAGCTGCCGGAGCTGGTCCGCAAGCACAACGAGGGTTAGGCCGACAGCTCGGGACGGTGCAGCCGGTCCAGCGCGTGCAGCCGCTCCCTGACCGTCTGCATCTCGCGCCCGTCCGGCAGCGCCCGCTGGACCCGGTCGATCCGCTCGTAGCCGGTGGCGTACCACGCACCCGTCAGAGCCTCCACGGCCTCGTCGAGCCGCGCGATCGCCAGGTCCGCGTCGCTCCCGGCGTGGGCGGCGGCCAGGTCGGCCAGGAGCACCGACCGCTGCTTGCCCTCGCCGTCGCCGAGGGCGCCGAGCGCGCGGTCCAGGCGGCGCGCAGCCTCGGTGGTCTCGCCCGCAGCCAGCGCGCTGTACCCGGCGAAGCCGTCCAGCCGCGCCCGCCCGAAGAAGTCGAGCCAGGCGGGGTCGTCCCCGGTGCCGTCGATCGCGCGGTCCGCGCGGTCGATGTGCCGCAGGCAGCCCTTGGCGTCCCCGCAGCGCGCCCGGATCTCCGAGGCCACGCAGTGCAGCCAGGCGCGGGTGAGCGGGCCGACGCCGTGCCAGGCGTGCGCGAACGCGGCCTCGATCAGACCCTGAGCCGCCGCTTCGTCCCGTGCGAAACCGGGGACGAAGGCCGCGTGCGCCAGTACGGCCGCCGCCAGGGCGTGGTCGCCGCACTCGCGCGTGGCGAGGATCGCCGTCTGGAAGAGCCGCTGGGCGGTGACGGGCTGCTGCAGGTCGAAGAAGGCGATCCGCCCGGTGAGCAGGGCCGAACGGGCCGCCGCACCGGCCAGGCGCTCACGGAGGTCGGTGCTCGACGACGTGCGGAGCAGCCGGACGCCGAGCTGGGTGTGGGCGGCGGAGGCCTCGAAGAGCTCCGCGGCCGGGGTGGACCAGTAGAGCGCGCTCTGCCGGGTGACGACGTCCGCGTAGGCGTCCACGGAGTCGGCGTCCAGGTTGCCCCGGCCGTCCAGCACGGACTCCAAGCGCTTCCACGCCGGTGAGTCGGGCCCCTCGGTGAGGAGCGGGCCGAACAGTCCCACACCGAGCAGGCCGCGCAGGAAGGTGCCGCGGTCGATGCCCTCGTCCCCGATCATGCTGAGCAACCTCCGTATTTCCCGCACCACGTCGGAGACCGGCCGCATGGCCAACTCTTCGGGGGTGAGCAGTCCCAGTTCACTCGCCGACTTGTTGAAGATCGTCACCAGATGCTTACGGTAACGCGGTTCCGGCCACCGCTCACCTGTCTCCCACCGCCGCACCGTGTTGGCCGTCAGGCCGGTGAAGGTCTCCCCTCCGCGCTCCATGGAGACGCGGATCCGTTCGGCGAGCTCCTCGTAGGACCAGCCTCGCTGCAGCCGCTCCCAGGAGAGCTGTCGGTTCGGCGGATGGCGATGGGTCGTAGGCATCTCACACCCCCGGTGCTGGGCGTCGCGTGACAACTCGACAGTACGGACAACCCATGCCACGCGTCAGCTACTGGCTGTGACTGGATGTGCTCTGGCTGATACTCCGCGCCGGACCGCCGCGGTTTGCTTGCGCCGTACGAACGAGACCGCTCCGTCGGTGAGCGGCACGGCAGCCCACGCGGACCACCGGGAGGTGCGGATTGTCCCCGCAGCAGACGCTCGACGTCGTCTCCCGGCCGGACGCGGGAAACCGGTCCGGCGGACACCGCATCCTGGTGCGGCTGCTCCGGCCCGGTACGGCGGCGCGGCGCGCCCGTGTCGTGATCCGCGAGGTGCTGCTGCGGAGCGGGGCCGACGCCGGGAGCATCGGTGACGCGGAGAGCGCGGTGGCCGAGCTGGCCGCCAACGCCGAAGCGTACGCCCGCTGCCCCTACGAGCTGCGCGTCGTCTTCGACGGCGGCAGACCGGCCTGGTGCGAGGTCGTCGACGGCGATCCCGATCTCGGCGGCATCCCCGCCGTCCTCGACCGGCTCCGCACCGGCGGCGACGAGCCTGCGCTGGACCTGTTCGGGGAGCGCGGGCGGGGGCTGCTCCTGGTGCACCTGCTCTCGGAAGGCCGTTGCCGGGCGTACCCCACCAGGACGTGCGCGACCGGGACTCCCGGAAAGGCCGTCGCCTTCGCCCTGCCCACCAAGACCGGTCCGCGTCCGCGTTCACCCGTGCCGGATGCCGGACCGCCCGGCCGGGCCGGTGCCCGCCATCCCACATCCCCGTGGGCACCGGCCCTCGCCGGTCACCTGTCCTTCCCCTGACCCCAGGACCGGCGGCGGTGTTCCGGGACTCCCGCCGCCGGTCCTGGCCCCACCCCCCGAGTCCCCGTGGAGGGCCACCCATGAGTGACGACCCCCGACCAGCCGGCCGCGCCACCGTGACGATCGAACCGGAGAAAGCCGCCACCGCCCTCCGGCAGCTCGCCGCGGAACTGGAGGGCCGCCGATTCTCGGCGCGGCTGCGCACTAAAGAAGGAACTCCTCCCTGTCTCACCGTGATCAACCTCGCCGCTCCGGCGCTGGCGGACAGCGTGCTCGTCGCCGTCGACGCGGATGACGAGTGGTGCTTCTTCTTCCCCTGGCCGGAACGGATCGCCCCAGTCGGCGACGTCATGGCCGCGGCCGACCGCATCGAGCGCGTCCTCGCCGAGATCGATCGGTAGCCCGGCGCGCGGTGCCCAGGCC
Organism: Planomonospora alba; assembly: GCF_039534085.1. Classification (NCBI taxonomy): domain Bacteria; kingdom Bacillati; phylum Actinomycetota; class Actinomycetes; order Streptosporangiales; family Streptosporangiaceae; genus Planomonospora; species Planomonospora alba. The sequence goes on along the minus strand of NZ_BAAAUT010000005.1, from coordinate 126,089 downwards.
GGGAGAACACCCCGGCGGTGTGGCGATGCGCGGCGACATGCGTGCCCCGCATGTCGTCGCGCTGCTCGACCTGGGCTCCTGCCGGTGGAGGTCCACCACGTTCACGACCGGTTCCACCCCGTTCATCCCCGACCAGTCCAACCGTGAGGAGTGCCCATGACGACCACCGGCATGGAAACCCCCGTGTCCCGAGCCGACACCACGCTCGAGGCTGACAGCGTCACCGAGCTGTTCACCAGCGCGGTCGCCCTGACCCTGCGCGGGCGGAGGGTCAGCCCGCGCGGCATGGGCACGCGAGAGGTGCTGGACGTGCGGCTCATCCTGCGCCGGCCCAGGGCGCGGCTGCTGCACCTGCCGCCTGCCCGCGTGCTCAACACGGCGTTCGCCGTCGCCGAGACCGTGTGGATCCTGTCCGGCTCCGACGATGCGTGGATCTACACGTTCAACGACCGGCTCAGGCAGTACGCCGACGACGGCGTCCTGCGCGGCGCTTACGGGCCGAGGATGCGCCGCTGGCACGACCGCACCGATCAGCTGGCCAAGGTCCTGACCACACTCCGGCACGACCCCGACTCCCGCCGGGCGGTCGTCCAGCTGTACGACCCGGCACGGGACGCCGACGGGCACAGCGACGTGCCCTGCACCCTCGGATACCGCTTCCACCTGCGCAGCGGCAGGCTCCACATGTCCACCACGATGCGCAGCCAGGACCTATGGACCGGCCTGCCGTACGACATGTTCGCCGCCACCGTCCTGCACGAGCTGATGGCCGGGTGGCTGGAAGCCGACCTCGGCGACTACCACCACCACGTCGACTCCCTCCACCTGTACGACACGGACCAGGAGAAGGCCGAGGCCGTACCGGACAGTGCGGTGAGGGGCCCCGAGCTGTGCGACCTCACCGTCCCGTGGGAGGGGTTCGACGACCTGCTCTCCCGCGTCCAGGCCGGGCAGCCGGTCGGCCACCCCGGCTGGGACACGCTGGCCGCCGCACTGGCCGGCTACCGGCTGTGGAAGGGCGGCGACCGGGACGCCGCGGTCGACCACGCCGGGCGCATCCCCGGACCGATCGGCGAGGGCATGCGCACCTGGTACGCCGAGCTGGCCACGCGTACGCGGACGGTGGCCGGATGAACGCGGACGGACGCCCGCACGTGGTGCTGGGCCTGTGCTCCTTCACCCACGACTCGGCCGCCGCGCTCCTCGTCGACGGCGCCCTGGCCGGCTTCGTCGAGGAAGAGCGGCTCTCGGCGGTCAAGCACACCCGCGCCTACCCCGCCCGGGCCGTCGAATGGCTGCTGGGGCGCGCCGGGATCACCGCCGACGAGGTCACCGAGGTCGCCTACAACTTCCACCCCCTCCGCTACCTGGACGCGCTCCCCTCCGTGCTGCCGCTGCTGGCCTCCGCCGAGGGGCGGCAGCGGGCACTGCCCCGCGCCGCCGGCTTCGCCAAGGTCGCCGCCCGCACCCTGCGCCGCACCATCGGCCTGGGGATGATGTTCCCGTACGCCCGCGTGCGGCCGTTCCAGCACCACCGCACCCACCAGATGTACGCGTTCGCCGCATCCGGATGGGACAGGGCGACCCTCCTCGTCGTCGACAGCCTCGGCGAGACGCAGACCACCACCGTCGCCGTCGGCCGCCAGGACGACCCCGGCCGCCCTGGCGTGCGGACTCTGCGGGCACTGCACGACCCGGCGTCCCTCGGCTACGTCTACGGTGCGGTCACCGAGCACCTCGGCTGGCGGCGCGGAGACGAGGAGGGCACGGTGATGGCACTGGCGGCCTTCGGGGACCCGGCGCGCTTCCGGTCCCTGTTCGCCCGCGCCGTCCCCGTCACGGCGACGGGATTCACGCTGGACCCGGCCTACTTCCTGCCGAGGGTGCTGTCGTCGAAGTACGCGCGGCTCTCCGCACGGTTCGCCGCCGAGACCTGCCCGCCCCGGAACCCCCGGGAACCGGTCGAGCAGGTCCACCGGGACCTGGCCGCCGCCCTTCAGGAACGCACCGAGACCGTCATGCTGCACCTGGCCCGGCTGGCGGTCGCCCGGACCGGAATCCGGAGGCTCTGCCTCGGCGGAGGCGTGGCCACGAACTGCGTCGCCGTCGGCAGGATCATCGAGGCGGGCATCGCCGACGAGGTGTTCGTCCCGCCCGCCCCGGGGGACGCCGGAACCGCCATCGGCGCGGCGCTGATCGCGCACGTGGAGGCGGACGCACGGCCGGTGACCGGCGTCGCCGGGACCTGCTACCTCGGGCCGAGCTTCCCCGACCCGGCGCTGGACCTGTCCGCCTGGCCCGGCCTCACCGAACTGCCGATCCCCGGGGATCCAGCCGAGTTCCTGGCCGAGCAACTCGCCTCCGGGCGCATCGTCGGCCTCTTCCAGGGCGAAGTCGAAGCGGGACCCCGCGCGCTGGGCAACCGCTCCATCCTCGCCTCCCCGCTCAACCCGGGCGTCGTCGAACGGCTGAACGCGACCGTGAAGTTCCGCGAGCCGTTCCGCCCGTTCGCCCCGATGATCCCCGCCGAACTGGCCGGGGAGTACTTCACGCTCGGCCAGGCGGCGCCGTACATGTCGATGGCCTCCAAGGTCACCGACCTTGCCCGAGAGCGGATCGGTGCCGTCGTCCACGCCAACGGCACGGCCCGTCTCCAGACGGTCACCAAGGACGCCAACCCGTTCGTGCACACGTTGCTGCACGCCTTCGCCGCCCGCACCGGCGTCCCCGTCCTGATCAACACCAGCCTCAACGTCAAGGGCAGACCGATCTGCGGAACCCCCGCGATGGCGCTGGAGTGCCTGGCCTCCTCCGGCCTGGACGCCCTGCTGCTCGAAGGCAGGTGGATCACCAAATGATCATCGGCTACAGCTTCTGGGGCTTCCTCGGCTCCGGCGTCACCGACACACCCGACGGCGGGCGCAGTCACCGCCGCACTCTGATCGACGCCCTCGGCGGCGACGGTCACCGGGTCGTTTCCCTCCAGCCCGATCGCGACCTGTACGAGGCCGGGGACGACCTCGGCGGACGGTACGTCTTCGATCCCGGTCTCCCCGACATCGACGTGCTGTTCCTGGAGTGGCGCTGGCCCATCCCCGGCCGCAACACCACCCCCTGCGGGGAACCGGGCCACACCTGCGACCTGCACCGCCAGCGGCAGCTGCTGGACCACTACGCCTTCGCCCTGGGCACTCCCACGCTCATCTGGGACAAGGACCGGCGTCTGGCCGCCGACGATCCGCTGCGCCGCCGACCCGGCGTGATCGTGTGCGAGGCCGCGCTCAGCCCCACCCTGGGAGCACGGCGGCTGCTCTTCCCCGTCCGCGACACCGATGTGGACGCGGCCGACCCGGCCGAGCTCGCCGCCCGCCCGAGACCCGTACCGCTGGCCTACGTCGGCAACCAGTACGACCGCGACGACGCGTTCGACCGGTTCTTCGCCCCGGCCGCCGCCCGGTTCCGCCACGTCGTCGCCGGCAAATGGACCAGCACCGGCCGATGGCCGCACGTCGCCTTCACCGGCCGCATCCCCTTCCCCCGGGTGAGCGAGCTGTACGGCGAGGCGCTGGCCACCGTCCTGCTGCTGCCCGACCGGTATGCGGCAGCCGGTCAGATGACCCAGCGGATCTTCGAAGCGGTGCTCTCCGGCTGCGTGCCGCTGGCCCCGGCGACCATCCGCCACGTCGACATGTTCGTCCCGCCCCGGCTGATCGTGAACGACGGGAGCGACACGATCCGCACCCTCCACTGGCTCCGCAGCGTCAGGGGCAGCCGGGCGCACGCGGATCTCATCGCGGAATGCCTGCGCCGCCTGGAGGTGTTCCGGCTCAGCCTCCAGCTCCAGGCGCTCCGCACGGTCCTCACCGAGCTGTCGGCGGCCGGCGCCGTACGGCAGGCGGGGAGGCGGAGATGACGGCCCTCGAAGGACGGTCCCGCCCTGCTGGGGACCGGTCGCGCGACCGCAGCGCCGTGCCTCCATCAATGATCTTCATCTCGACTATCGTGGAGCATCGTGCAGCGGATGAACCGGGTCGCCGTCGTCGGCTCCGGAGGGAGCGGCAAGTCCTACGTCGCCCGCGAACTGGGCCGGCTGCTCGACGCACCGGTGACCCACCTGGACGCCGTCTTCTTCGACGACGACTGGAACCCGCTGCCGCAGGACAAGTTCGAGGCCGCGCAGCGCGAGCTGGTGGCGGCGCCGCGGTGGGTCATCGACGGCAACTACAACTCGACCCTGCACGTACGGCTGGAAGCCTGCGACACCGTGGTCATGATGGACGTCCCCACGTGGACCGCCCTCTGGGGGATCTTCTCCCGGCAGATCCGCCACGGTGCGGGCCAGCACGGTGCGGGCGTCTACAACCGCATCCACCGGGGTGTGGTCACCTACGTCGCCACCTACCGCCGGCGGATGCGGCCTCAGGTACTCGACAAGATCCAGCGGTTCGCGGGGGACAAGCAGGTGGTCTTCCTACGCGGACGGCGTCAGACCCGCCGCTGGCTGGAGCAGGTCGCCGCCCGGCGCTGAGCCGCCGCTCACCGGCACTCGCCTGGACGACCGGGCGGCGGCCATGAGCACGGCCAACGCCTTCACCCGCTCCACCGCCCAGCGGGAGCTGTACGGAAGCGGAGCCCGGCTGGCGACCCGCACGAGGGCCCTGCACCGAGCCAAGACGAGCGGCCGTCCCGTGGCCGACGTCATCGCCGAGCTGGCCGCCGCTCACCTACCTACAGCCTCCGGGACGGTGGTCGCCGACATCGGCTGCGGGCGCGGCACCACCAGCCGTGCCCTGACCGAACGGCTCCGGCCCCGGTGTCTGCTGGCCGTCGACGCCTCCGTTGCGATGATCACCGACGCCCGTGCCCGGATCACCGGCGATGCTCCGATCGTCTACCTGCAAGCGGACTTCCACCGCCTGCCCCTGGCCGGTGCGGCGTGCGATCTCGTGGTGGCCGCGTTCTGCCTCTACCACTCTCGTGATCCGCGCTCCGTCGTGGCCGAACTCGCCCGCGTCCTGCGGCCCGGCGGCCTCGCCGCCCTGGTCACCAAGAGCGCCGACAGCTATCAGGCGCTGGACCACCTGGTGGCCGGGGCAGGGCTCGACCCGGACGCGCTGGAACGGCCGAGCCTGTACTCCACGGCGCACAGCGGCAACCTGCCCACCCTGCTGCCGCCGTCCCTGCGGACCGTCCACCTCGAACACGAGCGGCACACGTTCGACTTCACCGACCTCGGCCACGTCGCCGCATACCTGGCCACGACCCCCAAGTACGAACTGCCGCCAGGACTGGCCGGTGATCCGGACGCGATCACCTCACGGCTGCGGGCCAGGCTCCCCGACGGCCCCGTCCACGCCGCCTCCACCGTGACCTACCTGCTGGCCCGAAAGGAGGACACCACGTGAACAGGAAGGTGTTCAGCAAGCCGTACGGCTCGCCGGGCGCCGCTCTCCGGGCCGCCGCGCACCACGCCTGGCTGGCCGAGCACACCCCGCTCCGGCAGCCGGAACTGCTGGCCGTGCACCCGGAGCGGCTCGACTTCGAGCACATCGACGGCCGTCACGCAGGAGTCGAGGACCTGCCGACGGTGGCGGCCGTACTCGGCGAGGCACATGCCTCCGCCTGGTGCGGTGACCTGTGCCGGGCCTCGCTGAACGCCCCGCATCCTCTGCCGTGGGGGCACACCCTGCCCGGCTTCGCGGTCCTCCGACGGGCAGTCCTCGACCGGCACCACCGGGACGGCCTCATCACCGATGAGGAGCTGGAGGCCGCCGTCGACCTGCTACGCACCGATCCGGACGAGCCGACGACCTTCTACAAGGACAGCAACCCGCGCAACATCCTCATCACCCCGGCCGGGCCGACCATCGTGGACACCGACGACCTCACGCTCGCCCCGTTCGGCTACGACCTGGCCAAGCTCGTCGTCACCCTCGCCATGACGCACGGCCCGATTCCCCCGGCAGCCGTCACGGCCGCCCTGACCGCCTACAACGAGGGCGTCGCCTCCCGCACCGACGCGCCGGCCGAGGTCACGCCGTCCCGGCTGCTCGACCACGCGTGGCTCCACCATCTGCTCACCCGTCCCTACCTGGGCCGCGGAGGCTACCGGTACCCGTGGCCACAGGTACGGCCCGCACCGGAGGACCTCACATGATCGTCTCCCAGCTGGTTCTCATCAGGCACGGGCAGGCCCACTGCAACGTGGCGGGCGTCGTCGGCGGCCCGCGGACCTGTACGGGTCTGACCGGCCTGGGACGCCGCCAGGTCGTCCTCACCGCCCAGCGACTCGCCGCCGAGCACTCCCACGACCCGTTCCACGCCCTGTATGCGGGGCCGCGCAGACGGCTCCAGCAGACCGGGCGGATCCTCGCCGAAGTCGTCGGCCTACCTCTGGCCGTCGAACCCGGACTGGAAGGACCCCGCCACGGCGACGCCGACGGCCGGCCCTGGCACGAGGTGAAGTCCGACTTCGGCGGTGGCCCGCACACCAGGCCCGACCTGCCGTGGGCCACCAGCTCCGACACCTGGAACGGCTACCTGCGACGAGCCGGCGAGTTCCTCACCCAACTGATCGGCCGGCACGAGGGCGAGCGCGTCCTGCTCGCCGCTCACGGGGAGACCGTGCTCGCCGTCCACACGCTGCTGCTGGGAATCCCCGCAGGCACGCAGAGCGGGTTCACCGTCGACCACGGGTCCATCACCCGCTGGCAGCTCCACCGCAACCGGTTCGGCGACGACCGGTGGATGCTGGACCGTCACAACGACACCGCTCACCTGGCCGGAAGCTCCGAGGCATGAGCACGGCCACGGAGGCCCTGCTGGCCGTCGCCCAGGACACGCTCGGTCCCGTCACGGTGGAGCGCGCGCCAGACCTTCCCGCGCACCTCACGCTCCTCGCCGACGCCGCGGGCGACCGCTACCTGCTCAAGCGGCACACCGACCCGGAGCGGTTCCACGCTGAGATCCACGCCTACACCGCGTGGAGACCGCAGCTCGGAGCTCGCGCTCCGCATCTGGTCGCATTCGACGAGGGAAGCTGCTCGTTACTGGTCACCTACGTGCCCGGCCGCCGGGCCGACCGGCTGCGGCCCGGATCCACAGCGGAGGAACGCGCCCACCGAGGCGCGGGGGAGACCCTCCGCCTTCTGCACGCGGTCCCCCTCGAACAGCCGGCGGTCGACGTCGCCGCCTTCCTGGCAGGGCGGATGCTCCACTGGGCGGTCCGTGCCCATGCCGCCGCGCTGATCGACCAGGCCGAGCTGCGCACCCTGCACCGGCACGCCGAGGAACTGGCCGCCACCCCCATGGACGGCGTCATCTGTCATCTCGACTACCAGCCGCGCAACTGGATCGTCCAGCCGGACGGCGGCATCGCCGTCATCGACTTCGAGCACACCCGCCCCGACGCGCTCGTCCGGGACCTCGCGCGCCTGGCCTTCCGCCGCTGGCCGCACCGACCCCGGCTGCGGGAGGAGTTCCTCACCGGCTACGGCCGTGACCTGTCCGACGAGGAGGAGCGCCTGCTGTCCCGCTTCGCCGCCGTCGAAGCCCTCACCTCGATGGTGCGGGGTGACGAACGGGGGGACCCTCGCCTCTTCGCCTACGGCAAGGCCCTGCTCGCAGCCATCCTTTGAAGACTCTCCTGGAGGATTTCATGATCGACTCTCTGCGGACCGCCGACAGCTCCCCGCGGGTGATCCGACGAGCCGTGGTCACCGGAGCCGCGGGCTTCATCGGCTCCCACCTGTGCCGCGCCCTGCTCCAACAGGGCGCGACCGTGATCGGCGTCGACCGTCGCGACCCCGACACCGACACGGTCGCCGCAGTCAACCTCGCCGACGTGTCCGGGGATCCCGCGTTCTTCCCCGTCACCGCGGACCTGCGCACCTGCGCGATCGAACCCCTGATTCTGGACGCCGACGCCGTTTTCCACCTGGCGGGCATCCCCGGCGTACGCCCGTCCTGGGGAGCCGGTTTCGACGACTACGTCGCCTGCAACATCACGGCGACCCAACGGCTCATGCACGCCATGATCCGTCTGCGCGTGCCCCGCCTCGTGGTCGCCTCCTCCTCCAGCGTCTACGGCGGCACTCTCGGCCGGCCGAGCGCGGAGACCGACCACCCCCGTCCGGCGTCGCCGTACGCCGTCACGAAGCTGGCCGAAGAGCAGCTGTGCCTGGCCCACGCCGCGCGGCCGGGCTGTCCCACCACCGTGGTCGCCCTGCGGTACTTCACCGTGTACGGGCCCCGCCAGCGCGACGACATGTTCATCCAGCGGCTTCTGACCGCCGCTGTGACAGGCCGACCCATCCAGATCTACGGGGACGGCACCCAGCGCCGTGACTTCACCTACGTCGACGACGCGGTCGCCGCGACCATCGCCGCGGCGACCGTGCCTCTCTCCAACAGCGTGTTCAACGTCGGATCCGGCCGCAGTGTCCGGCTCACCGAGGTGGTGGACCAAGCCCGACGGCTCGTCGACCACCCCATCGTGGTGGAGACGCTTCCCGCGGCCAACGGAGACGTCCACGCCACCTGCGCGGACGTCTCCAGAGTTCAATCGGTGCTCGGTTGGGAGCCCGAGACCGAGTTGATCACCGGTATGGCCACCCATCTGGACTGGGTTCGAGCATGCGGTTCCGTGTTGGGAGCAGCGTGATCGGGTTTCGGCATGCTGTAGGGGACTACCTTCAGCGAGCCGCTCGGTCACCGTCCTATCCCTGCTGGCTCACCGCCCTGCCCGTTCGTCTGCTCCGGGGAACCTCCGTCCTGTGCTGAGGCGGGGCTGTCGAGGGAGCTCTGCGCGGGGCTGAAGGCCTGGCTGAGCGGACGCACGATGCCGCGAAGCACCTGGGCAAGCGCTGTGAGAACGTTGGGCAGGTCACGGGCGTCGGCCTTGTTGATGGCCGCCTTGGCGATCGCGCACACCACGTAAGAGATCACCAGGACGGTTCCGAACCAGGCAGCGAGAAGGAAGACGGGCCAGGGCAGAGAAGTGATGGACATCTTTTCTCCCGGAGAAACACGAAAGCGGCCCCGCAAGGCGAAGCCGCTTTCGAGTGGACAGGGACGGAAATGAAAAGAGCCCTTGTATCTGCATAGAGAACTCAAGGGCTTCTGGGTATGGGCATACGTGCCGCAACTGATGTCGAGTGTAGTGTCCCTGTCGAGTCTGCGGCAATCCTCTTTTCTCCCTGAGCGTGGTGCTGGCTATGCCTGCCGGCTCTATGTGCAGGGTGTCGATGGCTGCATGGTTCAGCGCCTAATCAACGAAGTTGCTGGTGGGGGTGCTTGAAGCTGCTCGCCTACTTCTACTTGACCGTGCTCGCCAGGGCTGGCGAGGGCAAGCTCCGCCTGGGATCGCTGGGTGTACGAGGAGTCTATTTCTGTCAACTGTTGTCAACGGTAGGCGGCGGTAGGGAGTGGTAGTCCGTTCCCCTCCGACGGTTGGTCGCTCTTGTTGTCAACTGTTGTCATCTGTTGCCTACTTGAGGCAAGATGTGGCGAGTATTGCCCCTTCGGGGCTCTCGGAGGGAGGGCTGATGAAGAGTAAAGGCATCAGGATGCGGACTCTGGAAGAACTGCCCGAGGGTCCACATCGCCGGTTCCTTGAAGCGCTGTTCGCTGCATATAAGGATGCTGGTCGTCCTACGCTCCGCGATATAAGTAGGAAGATCGATGATTTAGGGATTGACGTTCGCGTCAGCCCGGAGACGGTGCGCCGCATCCTCCAGGGTATCTTGGTCCCCGGGCGGTGGATCTATGTGGACGCTGTCTTTCTGGCCTTGTGCAAGCTCGGTGGTTATGATCCTGATGATCGATCATGGATAGGTGATGGTCGCTTCTCTGCGAGACGCGAACTCATGCATCTGTGGAACGATGCCATTGACAATCCTGGCCCGGATCCGGAAGCTTCTTCTGGTCCTGGACCTGTCTCGAAAATCGCTCCTGCTCCCGTTCCCGTCGCTGATTTTTACAACTCTCAGGACGACCTTCCTTTCTGATTGCCTCTCATGAGGTCTTGCTGGAATATGCATCATGTTCGATATCTCGTTACTTTGCCGATGGCTCTCCGGTGCGGAGTATTTCGAATAGGCGTTTCTCGATCAGAAGATCGGGGTCAATGCCAAGGGTGCTCTGGTGCTGACGAAGGAGCTGAACGGTTCGGCCTGCCTCGTCTCGGCGGCCGAGTCGTAGCTGGAGGCGGACGATGCGTACGTACGTCTCCTCGACGTCGGGATCCAGGGAACGGGCACGTTCGAGAGCATCAAGAGCACGCTCCGGGTCCACAGTTTCGTACGCTTCGGCGAGCTGGCTGAGCGTGTCGGCCTGTGACCGGGTCAGGGGATAGCGGTGCTCCTCGATCCACTCGGTGTTCAACCCGTGGGCCAATTCTCCCTGGCAGAGCGCGGCGGCCTTCTGGAGCGCGGCGAGACGATCCGCGGAACGGGAGGCCGTCCTCACCTGCTCCAGCGCCGCCTGGTAGTCCCACAGGTCCACGCTGACCAGCTTGGGGTCGATGCGGTAGACCGCGCTGTCCTTGGTGGTGGACGCGTTGATGAACGGTGCCTTCCGAGGCTCGGGGTTCACGTACCCCGTGGCGGTGGTGAGCGCATTGCGGAGATGGCGCAGCGTGTTGTGGATGTCCTTGCAGACCTCGTCGGGCCAGAGCGCCGTCGTCAGCTGGTCCCGCGTCACGCCATGAGGATGGAGGGCCAGGTAGGCGAGCGTGTTGAGTTGCAACCAGCTCAGACCGAGCGGTTGTGAACGGCCACGCACCCGCACGGTGGGCGGTCCGAGGATCGACAGGCGGACCGGTTCAGGACCGTCCCAGGCATCGGCATCCGCCGGAGACGACGGTTCTTCTTCCGTCTCCGTCTCCGAAGGAGGGACCAACTCCCGGAGATGGGCCGCGGCCTCGTCCGCCGTGATGTGGAACAGCTGCGCGCCCTCGAAGGTCTCCGCGAGAGGACCTTCGACCCCGCGAATCCGGTGGTCGTCGTCGACCTCACAGGTGGTGCTGCCCGTCCACGGGCCCAGGACCAGTGCACCCATCCCGGTGCTCTGGCCGGAGCCCAGCAGCGCGGTGATGCGCTTCGATGCCTCGTCGTCGGGTTCGGCCACCAGCACGACCACGGGCAGAACCTCACCCGGATCCCGCTCACGCAGCTCTCCGAGCGTCGACGCTTCGCGCTCCAGGAGCATGCGCCGCCGGGTGAAGTGCGTCTCCTCGAACCGCTTGAGCGCCTCCTCGGGTGAGGGGACGACGGTCAGACCCGGTACGGCCCTCGCCATCACGTCCGGTTCATCTGCGGGGAGGCCGAGCAGGCTCTCGGCGAGAGCTGTGCACAGGACCACCTCGGCCCTGAAATCGCTTGCCTGCCGGAGGAGGTCGACGATCAGGTAACGGGCGACGTTGGGTGCCCCGGGCCCGGTGACACCCAGGCGGAGACCGGCGAGCTGGAGGCGAACGGGATCACCATCAGGCCGTCCGCCGATCGCTGTCCCATCGGGTACGTCAGTGGAGTCGGCCTGCCGCAGCAGTTCGGCGTCGGTGGGGACGTCCTCGCCGCGCTCGGTGAAGGTCCGCCGATGGGCCCGCCGGAGCTCCCGGACGGCCGGCGCCGGCTCTGGCTCGGGAGTGATCTGCACACCCTCCGGGATCGAGGGCGGGATCCGGCGGCGGCGCCGGTGGAGTAGGTTCGCCGCGTAGGCCGTACTGATGCCGGCCGCATAGGCGAAGGCGACCAGCGATCCGGAGGACAGCTCGATCGCCTCAGAGCTCCGGAAAGCCTGCTCGACAGAGGGTTTCGCGGACGGAGTTTGCACGGCGCCGGGCTTGGGAAGGCGGATGCCTCGCGCCGAGGAGTCGGCGGCCGGATCCTTCCTGGCAGGTTCGGCGGCAGGTGGTTTCCCCGTCGGGAGCCGGAGCTTCCACCTCGGGTGGATGAGGTCGGGATCGGTGAAGACCCGTCCATCGGGTTGACGTGAGTAGGCGTTGAGCTTCCAGATCTTCACCCAGCGGCGTGGGTTTCCCAGCCTCTTGTCGGCGATCTCCCGAAGGGTGTCGCCGGGCTCCACCCGATGGAACCGCTCCTCCGATGCATCGAGGTGGTCGGCGAGCTGCGGATGGAGTGGAGCCATCGCGGCGACCGGTGGGGGAGGGGCGACCGCGGCCGTGGCCGCGGAGACCGGGGCGCTGACCGCGAGCGCGGCGGAGGCAACCAGGTAAGCGGCCAGGCGCTGCATCCCGCCCAGCCCGCGGAGCTGCGGCGCGGCCCGCAACCCGCGCAGCCGTGCGACGATCTCCATCACCACGGTGAGACAGAACGACGCCCAGGCGCCCCAGGCGACGATCTCGACGACCGAGATGAACAGCGTCCCGTCGTCACGGCTGGTCAGCCTGTCTGCGACCTCCTGCACCGTGGGAAAGTGATCAGGGAACGGAAACCCGGCCACGCTGTGGAACAGGACGGGAAACCCGATCACCACGGTGACGAGTACGGCTGTCGCGAGCAGCGCCCGCAGGAGACGGATCAGGATCATCGGTTCGGCCCTTCGACACCGGAGACCAGGTCGGCGGTTGCGGTGGCGGTCGCCGACACGGAGGAGAGCCCGACCATGGACAGCAGCCAGGTCGGCTTGGTGACCGTGACGCTCACCCGGATCGAGTCCGGCCCCGCGATGCCGACCGCGCCGCTGTGGCCACCGGCATCGAGATACGCCCGGGCGGCCCGTACGGCGGCGCCCCGGTCCACCACGAAGTCGTCACCCCGGTAGGCGGCTGCCAGATCGATCTGCCCGGCACCGGCCCGGGCGGCCTCCTCGGCGACGCCGACCGCTTCCCACCCCGCCCGCAGTTTGGCCCCGCCGTCCACCGCCAGCCCGACGAACAGCAGCAGGACGGTGATGAAGACGAGCGTGTACGGCGTGACCGCGCCATGTTCCGGACAGGGAGACGCTGAAAACCTCATCCCACCGCCCCCACCAGAGCCTCGACAGGGACCAACCCCACCGCCCTTCCCCGGTAAGGGTCCAACGGGCTGGTGAAGGTCGCCCGCCGTACGACGCTGCCTGGGAGACCGGGAAAGGCCAGGTCGCTGAGCGGCACCGTACAACTCACCGACGCCGACACGGTGGCAGGAGTACCGACCGGACGGCCGAAGCCGCCGGTGTCCACCCTGACGTCCACTGACATGCAGCTCACGCCCTGGCTCCGCAGCGACTCCTGGGCGCTCTCCCGTGCCTTCGCGCCGGCCGCGCTGCCCGCCCGGGAGATGGACGCCTGCCGCGCCGCGTCCCGGGCGGCGGCCTCCACCGCCGCGGTGACCACGGCGACCCGACCGGCGGCGGCGCCGAACAGCAGGACCAGGACGAGCGCCGTGATGCCGAGCATCGCCTCCACCGACGCGCTACCGCGATCCCGCGACCACCGCCGGTCCGTTCGCACGCTCATGGCTCCGCCCCCTCGGAAGGAACGGTGAACCGCTCGACGGCCCCCGCGGCCTCCCCGGTGACCGGGATCGACTCCAGGAACGGCACCATGGACAGCGACCGCCCCCGCACGACCACCCGGACCGTCGTCGTGTCCCCTCCGGCCGACGCGCTGATCGAGTGCAGGAAGCCCCCCGCGGTCCGTTCGGCATAGCTGCGGGCCGCGTCGGCGCCGGCCGTACGGGACGCCCCCTCGGCGCGGGCGGCGCGCACCCCCTGCTGGGCGGCGGCCAAGGCCACCGAGCGGGCGAAGAACAGCAGGCAGACCTGCATGCACGCCAGCACCGTGAGCATGATGACGGGCAGCACGATGACGACCTCGACGGTGATCGAACCCGCATCACCCCGCCGCGCCACCCGCCACCGGCGGTGACCTCCACGCCCCGCCGGTCCCAGTGCGGCCCGGCCTCTTCCACGACCGCTCACCGCGCGGCTCACAGGCTGATCTGGTTCGCTTTTTCGACGATCTTCGCGGTGACGATGCCCATCACGGTCAGGGCGACGAGCGCCAACGCCGCGATGATGATCATTGTTTCGGCGGACATGGCCCCCCGCTCCGGGTCCTCCCGCAGTCGCGCCAGCCTGTCGCGAAGGAGATCCACGCGGGCCGTCCAGTAGGCGGCCTCCGGCGGAAGGTGCTTGCGCATCGCGATCCTCCTCCTAGCTCATGATCCGGTAGACGGCGGGGAAGCAGACGAGAACCAGGAACCCGAACACCGAGACACCGATGGCGACGGGCATCTCACTGGTCCGGCTGTTGGCGCTGGCCCGGGCGTCGGTGAGCGCCGCGGTGCGCATGGACTGGGCCTTGGCCAGGAGCGTGGACAGCACCTGGGTGCCCTCCGAGCCGGCGTCCTCGGCGATGTCCGCCAGCTCGGTGAGCTCGGGGATCCCGACCCGCTCACCGAGAGCCGCCAGGCCGCGCCAAGGCTGTTCACCGGCGCGCCTGGCGTGCTCCAGCACCCGCTTTATCTGCGCGAACACCCACCCCGAGCAGACGTCCGCGGGCGCCTGGAGCGCCTGCGGCGGACCGGCTCCGGCGGCCCGCTCCAACGCCACCATGTCCAGGTAGGTCGCGAGCGCCGCCCGGAACTCCCGGCGGCGCTCCCGCGCCTGGGTGCGGGCCGCGTAGTCGGGCACCAGCGCGAACAGCACCCCGAGCACCACTCCCGCACCCGCCGGAACCGTCCAGGGCAGCGGGAGGCCCGCGACCAGGCTCAGCAGACTCAACGGGGTCGGAAGGACCAGCCCGAACAGCAGGAAGGCGACCCTCTGCAGCATGAAGCGCTCGACGCTGATGCCCAGGAGCGCCAGATCGTCACGGGGCACCGGGAGCCGCGCCAGCCGTACGGCCAGCCACCCGCCCACCCCCGACGACCGGGCGGTCGGGTCGGGCACGCCGTCGAGCCGGGCCAGGGCCACGTCCAGCCGCGGAGGCGCGGGCCACGCCTCGGCGACCACGACGAGCACTCCGAGGCCGACCATGCCTCCACCAATCGCCGCGAGCGCGCTCACCTCCGCCGCCCCCGATCGCCCAGGAAGCGGTGCCCGGGCGCGGCGCTGCCCAGACGGTGCAGCCACCACAGCGCCACGCCGTACAGGCCCGCGACCACGGCCAGCACGAGCTGGCCGACCGGAGTGCCGAAGGGTTCGACGTAGGACTGCTGGAAGACGGCCACCGCGCTGAAGACCACGAGGATGCCGATGATCCAGCGCACGGTCGTACGGTGCTCGGCCCGCGCGGCCTCGACCTCCCTGCGGTCCGTCACGTCCCTGGCCACCAGCTCGGCGAGCCGGTTGAGCACGGTGCTCGCGCCCCGGCCGCGGCGGCGCGCCACAAGGATCAGCGCGGCGGCGATCCGGTCGCCGACCGGGTCGTCCAGCTCGTCGGCGAACAGCCGGAGCGCCTGCTCGGTGGGCATGCGGGTGACGGTGAGCCGCCGGGCCAGGGCCGCGACCGGGCCCGCGATCGGAGCAGGGACGCTGCGCGCGGCACTCTGCTCCAGCGCCTGCTCCAGAGCCCGCCCCGCGACCAGCAGGTCGGCCAGGCGGCGGGTCCACTGCTCCAGCGCCTCCAGCTTCCGGATCCGCTCGGCCGCGGCCCGCCCGGTCACCACCCGGGGCAGGGCCAGTACGGCCACCGCCGCGACGAGCCCGGCGACCGGCCACCCGGTCAGCCCGAAGACGACCACCCCGGCGGCGACGGCGGCCAGGAGGAGACGGTGGTGCCGGGCGAGAGCCGTACGGACCGCGATCCAGCGGGACGGCGGCCTGATCGGCGCGTCATCCGCCTCGCCCGCCAGCTCGGCGGCGACGCACATCACCCCGCTGAGGAGAGCCGACACCCCGAGCCCGGCCACGAGGGCCGCCGCGCTCACCCGATCTCCCACATGGCCGTGTGCGGGTCGAGCAGAGACGGGTCGAACCCGGCCGCCATCAGCCTCGGCAGGCACTGCGGCGTGACGTCGGGCACGGCCCGTCCACCGGGTCCCGTGGCCCGGTAGACGTGATTGCGGCTGGGCAGATCGCTGTCCGCCGGCGGCAGCACCTCCAGGATCTCGGAGACGAAGCGCGTGTTGGTCTCCGGATCCATCCGCAGGTGCACGACGAGGTCGACGGTCTCGCCGGTGTTCAGATGGATGACGGCCGGCGGGGTCTGGGCACCCACCCCGCGGGTCCAGAGCATGACGATCCGGTTGAAGATCTCCTCGGTGCCGTCGGCGTGGATCGTGCACATCGAACCCGGGTGGCCGGTGTTCATGGCCTCGAACATCGGGACTATCTCGTCGGCGCGGACCTCCCCGACGATGATCCGCTTGATGTTCTTCCGCAGGGAGTGCGGGATCAGGTCGTTCAGCGAGACCGCTCCGGCGCCTTCGGAGTTGGCCTGCCGTACCTGGAAGGCGATGACGTTCTGGTGCCGGTGCCCGAGCTTGTGCAGGAACAGCTCGTAGTCCGACTCCAGGGTGGCCAGGCGCTCGGCGGGGTCGATCACCGACGCCAGGGCGCGGAGCAGGGTCGTCTTCCCCGCGGCCGTGCCGCCGGTGACGACGATGTTCAGCCGCGCCCGTACGGCGGCGCTCAGGAAAGCGTGCAGGCTCCGGTTGACGGTGCCGAGCCTCAGCAGGTCGTCGAGGGTGACGTCGACCAGGCGGTGGCAGCGGATGCTCGCGCACGGCCGCGGGGTGACGGCCATGGTGGCGCTGAGCCGTACGCCCACGCCGTCGTCCCCGTCGCCGGGCCGGAGCGCCGTGTTGAGCAGCGGGTTGGCGGCGGAGAACTCACGCGGGTTGTAGCTCTTGTGCAGCGCCCACATCTGGATCATCTTGATCAGGTCGTCGTCGCTGGCGGCGACCGCCGGCCCGCGCTCACAGGTGCCGTCGCTGTAGGTGATCCACACCTCGTCGTACCCGTTGAGGTCGATGCTCTCGACCCGTTCGTCCCTGATATACGGCGTGAGCACGCCCAGCTCGAAGCGCTCGTCGACCACCGCATCCA
The DNA here is from genome assembly GCF_039534085.1 of Planomonospora alba. NCBI lineage: Bacteria > Bacillati > Actinomycetota > Actinomycetes > Streptosporangiales > Streptosporangiaceae > Planomonospora > Planomonospora alba. The sequence continues at coordinate 109,094 of NZ_BAAAUT010000005.1, read as the reverse complement.
CCAGCCTGCGCTGAGTGGCGAAGCCGATCGGCACCCCGTCGGCGAGCCGGTCCTGGACCCAGCGCTGCACCCGCTCCCGGATGACCTGGAGGGCGGCCTCGCGGTCCTCGGTGTCCTTCAGGTCATCGGCGACCGAGGCGGTGATGCCGAGAACGGCCTCGCGGAACACCCTGTCGTCGAGATCATCGATGGGCTGCGGTGAGCGCGGGAGCAGCCCCAGGTCGCTCGGGTGCGTGACGGGGTGGGGTGGCCACTGCGCCCTGGAGACACCGGATGCCTCGGGTGCTCCGGGCGGCCAGCTGCGGCTCATCCTGCCGCCACCGCCTCTCCGAGGTCCTCGGTGGTGGTGAGGCGTCGGCGCATGGCGTCCGCGAGGCGGGAGGCACCACGCATCAGGGTGGAGGAGCGCAGGGGTCTCCGGGCGGAGGCGCCGTCGGACAGCACCGCCGCCGACCTGGGATCGTGCGGGATGGTGCCGATCACCGGCAGCCCGTACAGTGCCCGGCTGATCTGTGCGGGCGTGTAGTCGCCCTTGCCGACCAGGCAGAGGGCGACCGGGACGGTCGTGCCGACGTAGCGGCCGAGTGCGTCGAGGCGGGGCTTGGCCTCCGCCGCCTGCCGCAGGGTCGGGCGCAGCAGCATGACGGCCATGTCGGAGGCGGCGATCAACCGCATCGGCGTGTCGGGCCGGCCGATCTGCCCGACGTCGAGCACGACGTCCATCGCGCCACGGGTCGCCGCGGTGAGCACCTTGGCGATGGCGTCCCACGCCCCGGAGAGCTGCGCCATGTGGCGCGGATCCCGGACTCCGGGCAGGAGCAGCCACTCGCGCGCGTGCTGGTCCAGGGAGATGACGTGGTCCCAGAGGACACCGGGGTCAGGATTGTGGGCGATGGCCAGCGCGAGTTCGAGCAGGCCGCCGCGGAGCCCCGCCATCTGACCGGCCAGGAAGCCGGGCAGGACGTTCCCGCCCTTGGGATCGCACTCGGCGAGCAGCGTCCTGCCACCCCAGACATGGGTGACCGCAAGAGCGGTGGTGGTCACCCCGGGTGAGCTTCCCGGGCTCATCAGCGTGTAGACCGCCACTCATGACCTCCGGGGATTGAGGACGAAGGCGACCTCGCCGTCGGCGGCCAGCGTGGCGAGCCGGGAACCGTCGTCGCCGCCGACGAGCAGGTCGACGACCACCAGGCCGTCGGTGTCCGGGCCCTTGACCTGGTCGATGACGGCCTCGATCTCCGTCCGCGTGGTCGATCTCGTGCTGGCCGCGGTCTGGGTCCCCGGAGCCGGCACGACGAGGACCATGTCACCGGGCGCGAAGCCGCGGGCGGGCAGACGGCTCGGTTTGACCGCCACCGGCACCAGCTGCTGGCTCTGCGCCGGGGTGAGCCGGTCGGTGACGGCCTTCCGCTGGACCAGGGCACCGCTCATCAGGTCCACGGCCGCCCGCATGCCGACCACCCGCTGGAGCTCATGGCCCGGGACGGTGGCCACCGTCTCATCGGCCCCGACCATCGCCGTGGTGACGTCGCTCCTGGTGATCTCCTGGCCGACGGCCACATCGCGGGCCATGACGACGACCGGCACCCGATCGCTGAGCTTTCCCATCCCGTGGTAGGTCAGCGCGCCACCACCCGCGATGATCAGTAGCCCGAAGACCACCATCCCTCGGCGGCGCTGCCTCGGCTGGCCGGGCAGCCTCGGCACCGTCACCGGCGGCGCGCCGCCGGCCGTCCGCCCCGGCGGGGTGGACAAGATCTTGGGGGTCATTCAGGAACTCCTCTGGATCAGCGCCTGCCCTTCGGCGATCCGCAGCGGGAAGGTGGTGGAGGTGGTGATCGGGGCGAGCGTTCCGCCGGCGCCTCCGGAGCCGGTCCAGGTCGCCGCCCACACGATGGAGGCGGTCACCCGGTACTTCGATCCGGGCAGTCCGGCGCTCGATCTGGTGAACCGGTGGGCGCAATCGCTCTTCTGGTCACCCGGCGACCTCGACGTGTCGTACGGCGTGCCGGGTCCCCGGCAGGTGATGCCGGGCTGGCCGGATCCCGGATCGATCACCAGGCTGGTCGGCGTCGCGGTGACCTCGGCCCAGACCGGTCCCGCCGTGGCCCGCTTACTGATCGGACGCCACTGGCTCTTCTCGACCCAGAAGAAGTGCCGGAGGCCGACCAGCCCTTCCTTGCCCCGCGGAGGCGCCGTCGTGATCCGGGGCGCCGGTGGGCGGAGCTGCCGCAGGGCCTCGTCGCGGAGCATCTCCGGAGTGACGGCAGGGTCGGCCGGCTCACCGGGAGCGGCGCCTTCGAAGAGGTTGCTCTGGTTGGCGGGCCCGTCCTCGCACTGGACGTAGCGGATCCCGTCCGGGCCGGGAAGGCTGTGGCAGTCGCTCCACGGGCTGGCACCGCCGTCGCTTCCTCCGGCGGTGGCCGCGGCGCCGGGCCGGCGGGTCTCGTGGTTGCCGAACACCACCCAGCCGCCGCCCCACGGGTAGGCGCCGTTGTCGTCGTCACCGGGGTCGCTGAACAGAGCCATGGCGAGCGCGGTCACGAGGAGGGCGGAGTGCACGGCGCCTCCTTGATCTTCAATCCGGTGAGACGCCACCGCCCATCTGAACTCCGCTTCATCGACGCCTCGATGTTGGCCGTGGGCTTGCTGCTGGCGCTCCCGGGGATGCGCTGGTGCGTACGGGCGTCCGCCATGCCGGCACCGGAGACGTCCTGGCAGTCGATCACCAGCGCGTCGTTCTTGCTGATCCGGACCTCCTTCACCCGAGGAACGACCTTGCCGTACGGCTCGCGCCCCTGCTCGCGCATCCGCCGGACACCGTCGACGAGGTGATCCAGGTAGTCGCCGGTGGCGTAGGGCTTGAGCAGAGAGCGCGCCTGGTCGGGGGAGGACTTGCCGGCCTTGCTGAGAACCGTCCAGTACCTCAGGTAGGCCGTCAGGACGATGTCATGAGGTGTCGTCGGTGAAGGTTGCGGAGCGGAGGGCGCGGAAGCCGCTGAGACGGCAGGACGAGGCGGAAGAACGGAGCTTTTCTCCTCCTGGCATGCCGTGCTGGCAGCAACCGCAGCCAGGAGAGCTGCTGTAGCCAGTAGCCGACCGATTGCACGTATCGCCACGAATCCCCGCATTCCGACTGTGCGCAATCAAGTTATTACTCTGGGTGCAGAGTAATGGTCAGTCAAGGTGCTCGCAAGGGCTGCAGTGGAAGCATGTTGGGTCAACTAGGCTGAGACGAGGTTGGTTAAAGCAAATATCACTTTAGTCCAATTTGGCGTCATGGTCTCTTCTGGGTTCGAACTTGGCAGCCTTGGCTGGTGATGTGACCGGAAACGGGTACTGGATTGGTGTGTAGAGCGTCCTGGCCGGTTGGAACAGAAGCTGTAGCGGATCTTATGGTGCGGCAGTTCACCCTAGCCGATTTCGATCATCCCAACCACGCCGTCCAGGCTGGGGAGCTGCACACCTGATGCGCTGGCGCAATGCCCGCGCCATCATTCCGGCGTTGCTGGCTGCCCAGCGCTGAGCGCGCGCCCGCATCCGTGGTGAGAAGGGCGCAGGCGGAACAGCTGAACACGGGGGGCGGTGCTGGCTCAGAGTTCGGCGCATGACAAACTGGTATTCGCGGATGCCAGGACCCTCTGGGCCTTATGAATCAAGGGTGAGACTTTGATAAGCCGGATCATGGCAGGTGAAGATCGGGATGAAGTGGTTCAACCAGGAAGATCGCGCTAAGAGGCAAGCTGAATCAGCGGCCCGCCGCCAGCAAGAAATCGCAAACTTCGGTCGTCAGGTCGCGCGGGAAACCTTCGCTGGAAAGGTCATCGCTATCCATGAGCGAGGTTTCGTCAAGATGGGAGGCGTATTCCAGGAAGGTAAGTTTGAGCGCTTGGTGTCGATCGAGGCAAGTGCAGATGTCGGGAAAAAGAGTGGGCTGGGTCGCGGTGTGGCTGCGGCGATGACCATGGGCGTCAATCTCCTTGGGTCAAACAAGCGGGGTGATGTCTACTTGACCATCGTGACTGACTCGCAGACCTATGCGCTGCGCGAGACTCCCCCCACAGCCGGGAATATGGAACGCTCCAAAAAGCTTGAGGCTGCTGGGAACGCGGTTCTGAGGGCCCGCGCAGGTACTGGTAATCGCGAGTCTTCGAGTGGTAGTGCTGGTGTACGTGAGCGAATGAACGAGTTGAAGGGGTTACTGGCTGACGGCCTTATCACCAAAGATGAGTTCGAGCAGAAGAGAAAGTCGCTGCTTAAAGAGCTGTGATCGCGCTCGGATTGCTTTGCAGACTGAAGGAAAGAGCGGTTTTGTCGATTCCATTTGAATGACTAATTTCGATATATATTCGATCTGTCAGTCCCGCGTGCTCCATAGAGCGTTTTTAATCCTGAGTGGCGGTCCCCTCCGATGAGCTGCAAGACGAGGATGGCCTGGACGATCGCGGTGGCGCGGTGTGAGCGGCAGCGCAACAGAACTAGCACCTTCCATCCCTTCAGAGTCGAGGCGGCGCGTTTCCTGATCGCTGGGATGCGGGCTTGGGAGCGGTTGACGGACTTCTGGTGATGCGACAGGCGCGGACGATGCCGATGGCGCTTGAACGAGGTCCGGATCGTGCCGCTTGCTCCCTGGTATCCCCGATCAGCTCTGCCAGCCGCCCGGCAGAGGCGCGATCTTTTCATGGGACTCGTGGTCCGGGCTCAGTGAGTGCTCACCTGCCGGTTGGCTACCAGGTTCGAGTCTGCCTGAGGCAGGCCCGTCAGTTCTCATTAGGGCTCATTGAACCGAACTGCAGAACAACCAGCCGAAATTGTGTCTCTGCCAGGCCTGCGCGCCTGCTCCATGCGGATGGCTCGTTTCGCCTGAGCAGCGCAATATCATGCCGTCGCTTCCGTGATACACCGACACCACACCGCCATGATGACTGCATGCCCCGCGTCGGCCGATCGCCGCGGACGCCGAGCCGTCCCGGCATTCCGAACCCATGTACTTCCAGGTCACACCTACGAGATGAGATGGAAGAGGAGAAGGACTCTCTAGCATTGGGCTTGGGCCAGATGACTCCCGGACCTCGTGCGCCACGTAACCGAACGTGAGGAACGCCAGAACACTCGCCGCGGCGAGCTTGACGTGATCTCTTAGTTCATCATTCAGCGGCACCTTGAAATGACGCGGAAGACGTCATTGTAGTTGTCATCCAACACCAGATATGGGACATACTATCGCCTTCGCAGGACCAGGGGCACACCACCATCCATGCGAGGTTCCATGCTGCTTGACCTCAGGCTGCCGGGATGGAGCCGGCAGCTCGGGTGAGAATTTTCCTACAGACTGGCGGCCAAGCGCCGGATGGCAGCGGCTTGCTTCTCTGCGGCGTCGAGATGTTCGCTCGCTTCCGCGAGTTGAAGATATCGGGTAGTCCGGTCGGCGTTCACGGCAGCTGATCGTGCTGATTCGAACGCGACCACAGACTCGTGGATGTCGGCGACCAGATGGTGTAGCTCAGGAAGGATCCGTCCTCCACTGCGAGCGAGCTTCATGGCGGTGAGGCCGGCGTGGGCCATACCTGAATCGGGTATGTGAGCCTCCTTGCTCACCTTGACGATGATGTCGTGCCGATTCAGATAGCAGGTGATCGATGGTGCGATCTCGGCCATCAGCTCCGCGACAGGGCCGAGAGTTCCTTCGATATCCGTCTCCGGGGAGCTGAGAAGAACGACGACATCATCGTCCATGGAGGTTGCTTCGATGCTTCCAGCGTGACCGTGTGCGGCGGATGCAGAGGCTGCCCTGTTCAGCAGGATTCCCAGTGCTCCGATCTGTTGCGGCTGAAGAAAGACGTCCTCGTCGTGGAGGGAGGGATCCACGGTCAAAGATGCCGAGTGCTCATCGGCTATCCGGGAGAGGAGCCCGGGAAGGTCCGTTGAGCTCGGCTGCGTTGTGCTGCTCAGGACTGTGGAGAGGAGGGCGAGGCGCGTGAGGCCCGGTGACTCTTGAATGGAGCCAGCCATCTCCGGGTGGAGTGACTGGATCCAGTCGGCGAGCCGGAGGAGTTCTTCCCGGAGCCCGGGTGTCGATCCGCGATAGACCTCAGCCAGGCACTGTGAATAGAAGTCGGTCAGCTTACCGACGGTCTCCGGGGGGATGCTCCCAACGAGTTGTTCCGTGGCCTCCGCCCACTGCGTGAAGCGTTCGGAGTCGCCGGCGACCAGGTAGTCCATTCCCAGGTGTCGTTGGAGTACGCACCGCATGAGGTGCCTCCGGGGCACCTTGTCGACGTTAGTGATCTGCTGCCAGAGATAGAACGCCAGAAGATCGGTTTCCAGGGTGTTCAACTGCGACAGGTCATCGGAGTATGAGCTGAGAAGAGAGAGTACTCCGTCGACGGCCTTCTTCTTCGCGTTCGCCTTGCTCCCCGGGAAGAAGTCGCATTCGAGGACGAACTGATCATCTCCTGACCGGAACTCGATGTCGACGGCGTAGGAGCGGTCATGCTCCAGCCCTTCCTCGTAGAAGGAGCTCTCGAGTTCGATGCCGTACATCGCACTCATCGCCTGGAGTTTGCTGTATGGGTCCAGGACCGGTGTGTGCGTGGTCAGGAACTCGTGAAGCTGCTTCGGTCGCCGTTCCAACAGCGTGTTTCTGCGAAAACGCCATGCCACCGCCAGGAGTGCTTGGCTGACATCTGCTCTTGCGACATCCGGATTGCTCGCCTGTCCCTTGCCGAGCAACACCGAGCCTTTCAACTCCAGAAGCTCGAAGAGCTCCGCACATGATTCCGACGAGAGAGTGTCGGTTCGACCCGCGTCCTCTGTAGGGGCGAAGCCGTGTGCGGCCATGCGGAGCACGAGCTCGTGGGTCGTGAGCGTCTCGGCGACGGAGGAACCATGGTGGGCGAGGAGGGCGTTGTCTCGCTGGCCGGCCTCGGTGACGCGTTCCTTGTTCTCGTAGGTCCAGGAGCTATGGGTCAACGCCTGCATGAGCCAGGGGTCGGCGTCCGGGGGAAGGTCGAACATGCGTCGCAGGTCGCACACGGCCTGCCAGTGCTCGCGAGGAGGATTCAGGTAGCGGGAAGGCGCCGAACCCGGAGGCGGGCCCGCCTCCGCCGTGGCGTGCTGTGTCTGCTTCAGAGCCTGTGGGATGTGCTTGCGGAGGAAGTCCTCCGAAGCTCGCTGGGAGGCTTCCTTCTTGCTCCGCCCCGCTCCGACTCCCTTCCGGCCTCTTGGGTCGGACACCGTCATCTGGAAGGAGACATCATGATCGGGACCCTCCCGGTGTTCGAGCCAAGTGAGGGAACCGTCCTGGACCTGCTGCTCCAGCAATGTCCGCCAATCACGCTTCTTCGCGATGCTGGGAAGGCCGTTGTCGTATGCCGATCGTACGAATCTGTGGATCTGCTTGATTCCATCGAGAAGCGCGATGACCCCGATCACCTGAAAGTTCACGTTGGAGAACGCTCGGGAAGGCCGGTCGGCGGCCTGCGCGGCCTCGCCTTTCCCGAGGAGCGTGAAGCCGAGTGGGGCGAAGAAATCATCGATGTACTTGTTGATGGCGGCTCCCAGCAGGCTGATCTCAGAGCTCTGCTGGCCCACCTTGGCAGGGTGGTGCTTGGCGGTGTAACAGTCGAGGAGTGAGAGCTTCACCCATCTCCTCCCGACTTCCTCGATCGCTCTGAGGAACACCCCGTTGACCGGGGCGAGAAGACGGCCGTTGTTCTCGTAGAGATAGCTCGTATGCATTGAGGCGATACGGATCCAGCGTTCGCGGATCGTGTTCCCCTTCACGCTCCAGCCCCACTTCTCGAGCTCCTCCGCCAGGGCGTCGCTCAGGGGGATGCGGTCCGCCCATTCACCGGGGTCCCCCAGAACCGGGCGGTCTGAGTCGTCGACGATGACGATGTCCCGCTGGGGCGGGAGGAAGACCAATCTTGGGACAGCGGTCTGTGCCACCTGACGCGTCCGCTGGGGCGGTGCAGCAGGCACTCTTCTCGACGGCTCGGGGCGCCGCGGAGCGGAGAAGTTCCTCGCCGGTCGCCTGGTGCGGGCGCTCAGATGCGCACGTGACCCGGCAGCCGGACGGTGGGTGAAGTCGAGGATCTCTTTCCCGACCCAGCCCGGCAGCTCACCGTAGCCGCCGCCCTGCCTGGACAGGGTCCGGGAGAGGTCGAAATAGTAGGCGGCGCGGCCCCAGTTCTCGCCGAGAGCGTGGCGTTCGGCCAGGCGTTGAAGAGCACGGCACACCTGCCGTACCGGCATCTGCTGGCCGGGGGCGACGCTGATGTGGTCGAACTGCGACAGGGACTGCCGGATGGCCGCCATCTTGTGGAGCGGGACAGCCACAGGCGGCTCGATCAGCGAGACGACCCCGACCCAGCGGTTTCCGCCACTGTACGCAGGCATGACACTCTCCTCGCTTCAGGGGATCAGCGGCTGCTCACCGGATGGAGTGAGCCGAGAGGAAGGGGCTGGGGTTCCCGTGCCAGGTGACCAGCAGGTCTTCACGGGCGCGGGTGGCGGCGACGAACAACAGGGAGCGTTCGCGCTGGAGATCTCGTGCGTGGGCATGGGCGTCGATCTCCGCGGAGACGATCGCTGAGGGATAGGGGACGTAGTGCTCGTTGACGCCGATGACCGCCATGCAGCGGAACTCGAGTCCCTTCATCCGGTGCATCGTGCCGACCGCGACCTCGCTGTCGTTCACCGAGTGTTTCGCCAATGACACGGCGGGGATGCCGGCGGCCTTCAGCACCTTGATGGCCTCGTCCGCCACCATCGAGGTACGCGCGGCGACTCCGATCTGACCTGCTTCGACGCCCTTGTCGAGCCACTGCCGGATGGCCGAGGCCAGGTGGGCGAGTTCCGCGTTGCGGGTGGGGAAGCCCTGCACGGTCGGGGGAGTGCCGTGAACCGCCGAGCGGCAGCCTGCGAGCCGGTCGAGGCCCTCGTCCATGTCGTCGATCGGCTCACCGTGAAGCAGGCCGATGCTCCAGGCGAGGATCTCCGCGGTGGTCCGGTAGTTCAGCTTGAGGCGTTCGGCACGGCCGGCGATGTCGATGCCGACCTGCCGGAGCGAGACGCGGTGCTCGTAGATCCTCTGGTGGGTGTCGCCCGCGATGAACAGGTCGTCCTGTCCGGCGGGCACGGCGGCCCGCAGGAGCCGCCACTGCCACGGAGCCAGGTCCTGCGCCTCGTCCACGACGATGTGCCGGTAGGGCTTGTCCCCGTCACGGAGCAGCCGGGCTGCCTCCACGCAGATCGTCTCGTAGGTCCAGACACCGTCCACGGCGAGTCCGTCCGCAAAAGCGGTGACCGCGTCCCAGATCTGCTCGCGCTGGACCGAGCCGAGCCGCACACCCCGGCCGGTGCGGCGAGCACGCTGGTAGTCCAGGAGCGAAGTGATGTCCTGCGCGAGGATCACATGCCGCCACTCCTGGGCGAGGAAGGCGTCGGTGAAGGGCAGCCCGAAACGCTTGATGATCTCCAGCCAGCGGTTCTTCTCGTCGCTCTCCTTCAGCACCGGGAGGCGGCCGTGCTCGCGAGAGGTGATCTGATAGGCGAGCTGGTCGATGTGCCGGACGTCGATCCGCCGGAGCAGGTCTTCATCGTCGATCAGGATGCGGAGCCCGTCCTCGAGGGAGGACGCCAGCGTCTTGGTGAAGGTGGTCAGCAGGATCGACCGGTCTGTCGCCGTTCGCTCGGCCAGGTGGCGGGCCCGATGGAGTGCGACGACGGTCTTCCCGGTCCCGGGGCCGCCCATCACGCGGGCCGGGCCGCTGTAGGAGGCGTGGGCGGCGCGTTCCTGGGTGGGGTGGAGATAGATCCGCCACAGCGCGAACGGGTAGGTGAACGCCTCCATCAGCTCGTCCGGTCCGGTGACGAGCACCGCACGCTGCGGAGAACGGGCGATGGCCGCCGCCACGTCGCCCGGATCGATCGACGTGGGAGGAGGCGGCATCTCCTCCCACACCTGCTCGGGTGTGTATCCGGCGGCGAGGGCGAGCAGCACGTCGTACTGCGCCTCCGGCAGCATCCCGCGAGCCGACTCCAGTTGGTCCACACGCGTGAGGGTGCGGGCGAACCCCCGCACCTGCTCGTCGACGCCGAGCCGTTCCAGATCGACATCGGACACATCCGCCAGCAGCGGTGCGGTGCCGGGGTGGTCCGGGACCTCGGCCGGATGCTCCTCGATGGCGACCATGTCGCGGATCTCGACCACGCCGATGGCCGCGTTGACGGTGGCCTTCCGGCGCGCGGCCCACTGGTAGGCATCGTCGTGCGGAAGCACCTTGAGCAGCATGTACGTGTCACCCGATTCGGGCGCGAGCACGACACCGCGCCAGAACTGGTCGATCCGGATGGTCCGCATGCGGCTGTCGTGGGCGTTGTTCACCTTCTCCAGGTGCAGGCCGGTGTGGGTGGCCTGCTCGAACTTGCCGAAGACGTCGTAGACCTTGTCCTGGACGGACTTCTCCAGCTTGCCGAACTCGAAGAAGAAGCCCTTGTCGATGAAGAGCTGTGCCATGTCGCGTCCTTCCTCAAGCGGCCCGCTGGGAGCCCGCCATATCGGTCACGATATGCCGCATATGTGACAAAATCGCATCAGATGGGCGAGTTAGATCGAGGGCATGGCAGACGATCTCGACGCCCGTGTGACGCACGACGTGCCGAGCGGCGTCGGCGTTCCCCTTCGCGTAGACGAGGTGGCCGCGCGGTAGCCGGAGGGCCGTGCAGTACGCCAGCATCTGGTACAGATCGGCGTCCGGGTACCCGGCCTGCTTCTCCCGCTTGTACTTGGCATCGACCACCGCCGCGGGCTCTCCTCCCCGCATCCACACCAGATCCGGTTTCATCCGTACGGCGAGCGCCTCGTCGAGATGGCAGGGGTACTGAGGGTGGGCCGCTCCGCCGTACCGTGCGGTGAGCTCCTCGGAGACGGCCACTGTCACGAAGTCCTCGAAGATCTTCGGGAGGTCGAACAGGAAGCCGTTGGCCGGAACCGAGCCGGGGGAGTGCTCGGGAGAGGTGGCCTGCAGGACGACTTCGGAGAGCCGCAGGGCGGTGTGGTAGCGCTGGTTGAGCCGGTTCGGCCGCCAGGCGGGCAGAACGGCGCCGCGCACGGGCGTTGTCACGTCGGCCAGCCGGGCTCGGAGCGCGGTGAGACGCCGCCGGGACTCGGCGTCGAGCCGTGGGACGGTCAGCATCCGGGAGACGGCCGCCAGCAGGATCTGGTTCTCCGCGATGTCCACGGTGAAGTCGTCGTGCCGGATCTCCATCGGGATGACCCGGCCGTGGTGCCGCCGGATCTGATCGGTCTCACGTAGACGACCGCGCAGCACGTACGAGGACTCCTCGGACGTGCGGTACCCCTGCAGGAGTCCCTGCCGGAGCGCGTTCTCCGCCTGCCGCCAGAGCGCCTGCGCGACGGCAGGCACCAGGTCCTTCTGCGGATCCAGCCCGACGGTCTCCTCCCGCCACCCCTTGGGGTTCTTCGCGTATCCGACGAGGAACAGAAGCCGGTCGATCGCCAGCTTCGGCGTCACCCACACCTCGACGTCGCCGATCCGCGCCACCCCGACGCCGCCGCGCGGGCTGATGTCCCACACGGTCGCGTCGTACGGCGAGGGCACCGCGGTGACGATTCCCGAGGCGGCCAGCAGGCGGCCCTGTTCGGGGGTGAGCACGCACTGCGTCTGCCCCGTCTCCGCCACCTCGACGCGGATCACTGCGCCTCTTCCGCCCCGTGCCGTACGGCTATCGCCTGGCGGAGCGTCTTCAACCGGTAGCGGTCGAACACGGCGGGTGGGCTGCCGTAGTGGTACTCGGCAAGCAACGGCAGGATCGAGGTCTCCCAGACGGTCTGCAGACCGTCCTCCCTGCGGTAGATCACCGGCTTCATCAGGTAGGACGGGCCGATCGCCAGATCGTGGTCCTCGATACGGGAGTTCAGCTCGTCCAGCACCTCAGGAGCGTCCAGGTTGTGCACGGCGAGCTCGTCCTTCTCCCGCCGGTCTGCCAGCCAGCGGCCGAGCAGTCCCTTGACCGGCGGCCGTGCCGGATGGAGCTCCACGAACCGGAACCGGCGCCGCATCGCCGCGTCCACCAGGGCGATCGACCGGTCGGTGGTGTTCATGGTGCCGATGACGAAGACGTTCGGCGGGAGCATGAAGTCGGACTCGGCCGAGTACAGCAGGCTGATGGTGTCGTCGCGGTACTCCAGCAGGAAGTACAGCTCGCCGAAGACCTTGGCCAGGTTCGCCCGGTTGATCTCGTCGATGATGAGGATGTACGGATCGGACGGGTGCAACCGGGCGGCCTCGACGAGCTGCCGGAACGGCCCGGGACGCAGCTCGAACGCGAGCTGACCGTCGGCCCGCTGTACCGGCCGGAACCCCTCGAAGAAGTCCTCGTAGGTGTACGACGGATGGAACTGCACCAGCTTGACCGCGCCGGGCTCGGCCAGCTCCCCGGCGAGCTTGCGCGCGATGTAGGTCTTCCCGGTCCCCGGCGGGCCGTACAGGATGAGCTGCCGGTCCTCCTCCAGGAGGTCGGCGAGGCGCTGGAGCTGCTCCCGGTCGGTGAAGAGATCGTCGGCGAGGCCCTGGCTCACCTCGGGGAACGACAGCTCCTTGGGCGGCTTCACGGGACCGCCGCCCCCGCGGAGGCCCAGGGCGGACAGCAGCTCCTCGACGGCGGCCAGGTTCTCGGTCAGCTCGACCACGTCGGCCTGGCTCTGCAGCTTCGCCGGCAGCGGCTGCGGCAGGTGCGCGAACGGGACCGGACCGGTCGGGTTGAGCCACTCCACCGGGCGGCGGAGATTGGAACGCTGGTCGGGCGAGTGGACGAACTCCGCCTCGCCGGTGATCCGGCCGACGTACGTCTTGCCCTGGCTGGTGGTCAGGACGTAGTCGCCGGGCCGCATCCGGTTGCAGAACGCGTCGAACTCGGCGAGCTTCACCTCCCGCGCGGCGTACGACTTGTGCTGATAGTCGTCCTCGACGATGGCTCTCAGCTCGTCGCGGGGCACGGGAGGTGAGATGGGACGCAGGCTCGCGCCGGCCAGCGACACCGACTCCTTGTGCAGCCAGACCGGGACGAGGTCCCGGCCGTCCACCGACGACCCTCGAACCAGCCAGGCCCGGCGGGTGGCCGGTTCGGCGCCCATGTCGGAGAGCATCTGCCGGAAGTCGTCGGCGGTGACGCGCTGAGCCTGGCTCGCCCGGCCGAACTCGTCGAACTCCAGTCCTTCACGCTTCAGGACCTCGCGCGGGTCGTCGGTCCGGTTCTCGTCAGCCCACCGGAATTCGGGGGAGACCCGGCCATCGGTCCGCAACACCCGGTGGCCGCTGGGCAGCGGGTTCTCGGCCAGGAAACCGCCCACGGACTGGGGGGAGATCCCCGACAGCTCGGCCAGGTCACCGTAGGACGTCCAAGACTCCGGTTCGAGCAGAGCCAGTGCGTCGAGTATGACGCCCCAGCGGGGATCCGTATAACGACTCCGCTGGCCACTCAGGCGCTTCAGGCGGTACTGCCGCCCGAGCTCCCGGTGTAGTTCGTCACCAGCGTGGGACTTCAGCGCCTGGAGCCCCGCTTCGGTGATCAGCCATCCGTCCTGCCGAGTCACCCAGCCGACAGCCGCCGCCTCGCTGATCTTCCATCCCAGATGGGTCTGCCAGCGAGGTCGTCCCCGGCGGTCAGGCCGTTCGTCCTCCGGTGCGAACTCGAACCGCCGGTGCACCTCGTCCATCACCTCGCGGCGCGGCAATGCCCGCCCTGCCTCGGCGAGCACCTCCATCGCGCAGCGGAAGAGCGGTGCGATCCTCACGGCATCGGCCATGAACGAACTCCCTCGGGTTCAGGCGTCGGTACGGGCCGGATGACGAGGACCATGGCCCGGCGCGGGGTCGAGAACGGTGACGTACGGCCTGCGCCCGGTGATCGCGTCCGCCATGGCGTCGTAGATCTCCAGAATGGCCTTCTTCGTGCGGGCGAAGCGGTCCGGGTCGTTGTTCTTGAATGCTCGGAAGGTGTCCATGACGTAGTCGACGTCGTCCCGGGCGACGCCGTACAGGTGGAAGTAGGCCGCGTCCAACTCCGCCCGCAGCCAGAACCGTCGCTCCTCGTCCCACCGGTATGGCGGGCCGTTGTCACCGTGGTCACGGGCGAAGGACTCCATGTCGTAGGAGGTGTAGGAGAGCTCCAGCGCTCGTGCCGTGACCCATGCACTCAGTCGCTCGTCCGGCTGCCATGGAGCGGATTCTTCGTATGCTTCTGGAGGAAGTGCAGGGAGTTGTTTGAATAGGAAATATTTCAACGATGTGCCGACTATTTTCTGGCGGGCGCAATAGTCAAGGACGAAAGATGTCAGGTTGGCTTGAAGAAGTGCTGCCCCATGAGGAGCTAGGGCGAGCAGGTATTTGTCTCCCACGGCCGATAGGGGAATAGCGCTACTGATTACAGTGCGGGTGTCGGAACTGCGGCAGATGTCGCGCCAGCCGAGAAGCCATTTTTTGTCCCACTGCCGATAGCGGCGACTGCTTTCGGCGTCGGTTTCCGGACAGAGTCTGGCCTCGACTTCCTTCTCGGCCACCCAGTAGCGGGGGAGGGCGGCGAAGGCAGGGTCGTTTTTCTGTTCAGGAGTGGGGCGGGGGAGTGTACCCATGTTGGCCTGGGCCTGGGTCTGTCCTTCGTAGGTGCCGAGACGGTGGTCGAAGTGGTGAATCATCTTCGCTTCGATGAGCGGCAGCATCCGCTGGCCATCACGAATGAAGACGTTGCCGTCCAGCTCCCAGCCGTCGTCCTCCAGTTGCTGACGATCGTGGAACAGCCCAGAGTCGTTTGCCATGTGCAGCATGGCCATGAACGACAGCCCCCAGGGGTTGTCCTCCGGCTCCTCCCGCCACAGCACCGGCATCCGGCGGTAGATGCGGAGGGTGATATCGGCGTTCTGCTTGAAGTCGAACACCGGGCAGGTGCCGGTGTTCGGGTTGAGGAGAGTGATGTCCTCCGGCGTGAGGACGAATCGCCGGTCGGTGAGCTGAGGGACCTGCCGGAGCCGGAACGCCAAGTTGATCCGGTCCTGCGGCGCATGGTGGCCTGATCCGGTCCACAGGCAGAATCGGAACGAATGGTGGACGTTGGGAAAGAGCTTCTCCTCGTTCTCGAAGTCGTAGAGCGAGGCGAGTGTCTTGGTCGTGACCAGATCTTTGAAGAAGTACTGGGTGGTGGCGTCGGTGGCGATGCCGGTGGGCAGTACCATGCCGACCCGGCCGCGTGGAGAGAGCACGGTCCGGCCGGTCTCGGCGAAGACCGCGTAGGTGTTGATGTCACCCCGGCCGGTCAGCGGATAGCGTCCTGACACGCGGAGCAGATGGCTCCACCCTTCCGCTTTGCGGAGCTCACCGGCGAATTCGGCGAAGAGCCGTCGGTCGGCCTCGTCCTCACTGGTGGCGAGCGCCGCGATGGCCTTCTTCCGGGCGGCGGCGTTCCTGGCGTTCGCGATGTCCTCGTTCCGGGCTGCGAAGAACTCCTTCTCCTGGAGCTTCACCCGCTCCCACGGCGGATTACCGATCACGCAGGTGAAGCCACCGCGCCAGCCGGTCGCCGGGTCCGCGTCCGTGCTGTCCTCGGGAACGGCGAAGATGTGCGGGAACTCCACGTGCCAGTGGAAGAAACGGTAGCCCTCAGTCAGGTTCTCTACCCGCTTCGCCACGGCCTTGTGGTGGGAGGTCCACTCGGAAGGGTCACCGCTGATCCAGTCGAGTGTCGAGCCGGTGATGGCGAGTGGCTCCGTCTCGGGGGTCTTCTCCTGCACGAACGCCGCGCACCAGGCATCGGCCTTCCGCTTGAGCGGCAGCCGCCCCGCGTCGATGTCGCGCAGGCGCCGGCGCTGCACGAGCGCGCCGGTCAGGTCGCCGGGAAGCGCGCGGACCAGCTCGGCGGTCTCCCTGCCGATTTCGGCGTTGGTGAGCAATCCGGCCGCGTAGAAGTCGAAAATTCCGAGGGTCTCCTTGGCGTTCTTCTTGGCGATGAGCGTGGCGATCTTCTTGTCGTCACCCTCGATCGGCTTGAACGCGTCCTTCGGAATGCCCTTCTCGATCAGCGCGGGCGTCACGCCGAGCAGGGCGTTGCCGACCCGGATGTTCGTGTCCAGGAAGGCGAGGGGTTTGCCCGGCTCCACCGACTCCAGCCAGAGCGAGACCTTGGCCAGCTCGGCGGCCATCTCGTTGATGTCCACACCGTGGATGCAGCGGGCGACCACCTCGCGCATCGCCGTACGGACCAGGTCGGGGGAGGGCTCGTCCTCGCCGGAGCGGATCTCGGCGACGCGCCGGGCGATCCGGCGGGCCGCGGCGACCAGGAAGTGCCCGGATCCGCAGGCCGGGTCGCACACCGTGATGCTCAGCAGCGCTTCCACCTTGGCCGCCGCGTCATCCGCCGTGCGTGCCGCCTCATCGAGGAGCGGATTGAGGGTGCTGTCCAGAAGGGCTCCGGTCAGCGAGGGAGGCGTGTAGTAGGAGCCGGTGGTCTTGCGTTCGTTGCCCGCCGCCGTGGTGAGCGTGTAGGTCTGCTCGGCGGGGTCGTAACGGGGGTGGAGCTCCAGCAACGACTCGTAGACGCTGCCCAGTTCCTCGGAACCGAGGTTGCGGAAGTCCACCGGACGTCGCTGGTCGCCGGTTTCGGCGATGGCCAGATGGCGGACCGCGGTGATCAGCGCCTGGTTGGTGAGGCGCAGACCCTCCAGAGGCTCGTCCAGCTCGTCGGGGCGCGACGGATCGAGCGGCTCACCGCTCTCGTCACGGGTGATGCGTTCGAACAGGCCGCCGATGCCGGGCAGCGCCAGCTCGGGCAGGCCGCTCTCCGTGCCGAGGGCGGTGAAGACGAGTCGGACGGTCTCCCACAGGTCGTCGTGATGGTCGGCGCCGCCGCGGCGGGCACGCTCCCGGAGCCGTTCGGCCGAGAAGAAGCGCAGGTAGCGCTCGCGTGCGGCAGCAGGGGCGGAGGGATCGAGGAGCACGTCCCGATCCTCGGTGACCATCCAGAACAGCATCCGGTAGACCAGCCGGAGCACCGACCGCTGGTAGTCCTTGAGCTTCAACGTCCCTGAGGCCAGCTGTTCGCGCAGCGCGGAGTTCGCGGGATGGCGCAGGAAACCGGTGCCGAGGGTGTTGATGGCCTGCTCGACGCCGCCGCGCAGCCGCTCCTTGACCCGTTCGCCCTGCTGGATAACGGTGCTGCGCCACTTCTCCAGCCAGCATGAGGACGGGTGCTCGTCGGGCTGCACGGCGAAGCGTGAGGCGTGCACGAGCCGGAAGAGCAGCATGAAGTCGGAGAAGAGCTGCTCGCCGAAGATGAGCTCCAGATCGAACTCGACGTACGCCGATCCGGCCAGGGAGCGCGAGTCGCGGATCAGACGCAGCTTGGCGCCGTTGGACAGGATCGCCCACAGGTGGTCGCTGGAACGGTTGAGCAGTTCCTGCAGCATCGACTGCGGAGCGGCGTCGGCAGCGCCCGCCACGCCCTTGGTGCGGTGGTCGAGATCGACGGCCCAGCCGAGCAGGTGAATCGGGACGTGCATCCAGCAGTGGCTGACCTTGAACGTCTTGTCCTCGACGCCCTTGACGGTCAGGCCACCTGCAGACGTCGTGACCAGCGCACCGTAGCCGTAGTTGAGCTCGTGGAACAGGATGAGCAGCCAGCGCTCCCGAGTGAGTCCGGTGAGAGGGCGGCCCTCCACGACGGCCCTGTCGCGTTCGCGGACGAATGCCTTCCACACGCCGCTGAGACGGTCCCAGGCACGGGAGGCGGCCTCGCGGACGTTCTCGTGCGGAGCCAGGCCGTACGCCGCCGATTCCCGCCCGGGAAGGTCCTTGTCCTCCAGCACCCGGGTGAACAGGTCGGCGGGGAGCAGACCGCCCGCGACGCGCAGAGAGGGGAAGGGCGAGCGACTCACTTGGCTCCTCCTGCCACGACCGGGAGGTAGATGTACAGGCCGAGGACGTCGGCGGGGGTGTGCGCCTCAACATTGATCTTGCTGATGCCGCTCTGCCGGGTCGCCTGCCGTACCCGGACGTGGGATTCGCGGAGACGGTCCGCGGCGACACGGGCCTCGGCGTCCAGGTGCGGCCGGAGCTGCTCGAGATGGCCGATGACCCGGGTCAGGTCGTCGGCGGCCAGTTCGGGAGCGATGTTGCCGCCGGGCTCGGCGCTGAGCAGGGCCTCGACCTCCTCCTTCGGCAGCCACTCGGGCTCGGTCGGACGGCCCCGGTAGGCGAGCACCCGTGCCTCCTCCGCGACCATGGGCCTGGGGCCCTCACGGCCCGGCAGCGTGAGGTGCATCCGGAAACGCACCAGCAGCAGGGTGGTGCGGCGCGCTACCGCGCCGGTGCGCATTACACCGCAGCGCCGGGCCGGACGCGGACCGGGGGCCATGGGGTCGAGCGCGCTGTCCAGGACGTATCGCGCCACCGCGCCCACGTGCGGGTCGGTCCGGTCCAGATGCGCGTGCTTGCGCGGCACGGGAAGAGCGCGGTGGAACGGCAGCGGCTGGGCGTGGCCGGGCGGAAGGGCGTCCCGCAACCCCACCGGGAGCGTGGCGGTGACGGCGTCGAACCCGTAGTCGCGCTGCGAGAACGACGAACCGAGCGCGTTGAGGGCCTCGTACACGAACTCCTCGATGTCGCCGCCGGTGCCGAGACTCGCCCGGACCTCCTCCAGCTCGCGGGCGACCTCCTCCGGCTTGATGCCGGCCTGAGCGAACTTGGTCCGCGACTCCTTCTCCTTGGCCGCGGAGCTCTCCCACTCCTGGTGCAGCTGTGTGCGGCGCTGCCGTCCGAGGTCCTCAAGCCCTTCCAGCGCCGGCTGGTGCGCTGCGGGCTGGTTGACGAGGAGCTCTTCCAAGACGGCCTCGACGACCTGGTTCGCCGAGTCGGGCACCGGAACGCTGACGCCGAGCTGCTTTCTGATCTCGTTGTGCTTGCGGACCAGGACCCGCATGACGATCTCGTCGATCTGGTTGTCGGCCCCGATGATGGTCACCGCGCGCACGACGTCGTAAGGCTGGCCGAACCGGTCGACACGGCCTTCCCGCTGCTCGTGCCGGGTCGGGTTCCACGCCAGGTCGTAGTGGACGACCGCCTGGAAGTGCTCCTGCAGGTTGACGCCCTCCGACAGGCAGTCGGTGGCGATCAGGACGTGGCGGCCCTTCCGGTCGGTGAGCTCCCGGATGCGGTTCTCCCGGTCGGAGGGCGGCAGGGCGCCCGTCACGCATTCGACTACGGCGGTCGTGCCGAGAGAGGTCCGCAGATGCGCGGTGACGTATTCGGCGGTGTCGATGAACCGGCAGAACACCACCGGGTCGTAGCCGTCGGCCAGCAGTCCCTGGACGGTCTCGTCGAGCTTGGCCAGCTTGGCGTCGGCCTTCCCCGCGAGCTTCTCGGCCCGCCGGGCGAACTCCAGCAGCCGACGCCGTTCGGGGCTGTCACCCTCGGGTGCGCTGTCCGCGCCGGGCAGCACGTCGACGGACTCCGCGGATTCGTCCTCGCTCTGGTCCATGACGGTCGCCTGGCCGAGCTTGTCGGCCTCCTCCGGCGTCTCGGCGTCGGCGGCCTTGGCGCGGGTGCGCAGCGTCGCGGCGGCGGCCTTGGGGGATGAGGCGAGGGCCCGGAGCAGGGCCAGCGCGGACCAGTAGCGGACCCGCTGGCGGAGATGGCCGCCGGAGGAGTCGCGCACGGTCTCGCGGGCGTAGGCGAGGACCGCGTCGAACAGCTTCCGGTAGTCCTCGGTGAGGTAGTACTGCTCCTCGCGGGTCTCCCGGTCCGAGGGGAAGCGGGTGTCCTCCAGGAACTTGCGGATGTCGCCGCGGCGGCGCTGCACCATGTGCTTGGCGAGCCGGTCACGGCCCTTGGCGGTGGCCAGGTTGAGGTCGGCGAGCTCTGGGTCGAGCAGGCCGATCAGATTGCGGAAACCCTCGTCCTTGCCGCTGTGCGGGGTCGCGGTGACCAGCAGCAGGTGGCGGTCCTTCTTGGCGGCGAGCTTGCGGACCAGGTCGTAGCGGAGCGTCCGGCCGCCGCTGGACGAACCGTCGGCGACACAGGTGTGCGCCTCGTCCACGATGACCAGGTCCGGGCAGGCCCGCACGAAGTCGTCGCGGTGCTTGGCCGACTTGATGAAGTCGGTGGAGACGATCGTGTAGGGGTACCGATCGAAGACCGACTGGTCGTCGAACAGGCCTCGCTCCAGCTTCTTGACGGTGCTGGAGAGCACCAGTTCGGCGTCGATGCGGAACTTGCTCGCCAGCTCGGCCTGCCACTGCTCGGCCAGCGCCGGACTGCACAGCACGGTGAGTCCTCTCGCGCTGCCCTGGGCCAGCAGTTCGGCGGCGATGAGTGAGGCCTCCACGGTCTTGCCGATGCCGACATCATCGGCGATCAGCAGGCGCACGGTCTCCTGGCGCAGAGCCATCAGCAGCGGGACGAGCTGGTAGGGGCGCGGTTCGACGGCGAGGCCGGCCAGTGACCGGAACGGTCCAGCGGTCGCGCGGAAACCCACCTGCAGCGCGGTGCGGAGCAGGCCGGCGCTGAGCGCGTTCCCGGCGTCCTCGGGCAGGGGAGGAGGGAAGGTCGCCTGGGTCACCTGCTCGATGCCCGTCAGGATGCCGGCGACCTCGTCGTCGCTCCCGCCGAGCGGGCGGACGACCAGCATTTCGGGGCCGGAGTCGGGCAGGACGACCCAGTCTCGGCCGCGTGCCCGCACCAGTGATCCGACTGTGAAGCTCTGCACTTACCCGTCCCTCCGGCTGGTCCCGAAAACGCTGGGGTACTTACGGACGATCTCGCTGTATTCCGCACCATAGGGCACGCGGAGAACACCCCAGCCGAGCTCACGCAGCTCATCCGCCATGAATTCGTCCCGGTCGGGCCGGTCGGCGTCGTCCGGTCCGTCGACGAAGACCGCGACGGGGCCCGTCGAGAGCCGGTAGACCAGGTCGACCTTCGCGCCGCACCCCTCCACGGTGACGGCGACCTCGTCCGGGCTGAGGTACTCGCGCTCCTCCAGCCAGCAGACGAAGGCGTGGCGCGGGTCGTCGGACTCGACGGCCTGACGGACCTCCTCCCATACCTTCACCGGGTCGGTCTCGGGCGTGTCCATCCTGGTGGCGGAGTGCGCGCAGGCCACCAGCAGGTCCCGGGCCAGGTGGCGGTCGATGAGCTGGTGGGTGCCCTGGTTGGCGTACGACAGCAGGCAGTCGTAGCAGGCCCGGGCACAGCGCTCCCCGTTGACGACACCGCCGAGGTCCTCGCCGCTCTCCGGGTCGAAGTGGGCGATCTCCAGCGCGCGGCGCGCGACCCGGCGCAGGGCGTCGGGTTCGGTGAGGAGCCGTCGCAGCACGCCGGCGCCCCCCTCGGAGCTCTCGACGAACAGCGTCCTCCCCCGGTCGTCGGGGTCGGGCAGCAGCTCACTGGCCAGCTCGCTGTCCTCGAGCTGGAACTCCGTCTCGATGCCGCGCTCCAGCGCGTACATGAAACTGATCGCCGCCTCCTTCGAGACGGGCCGGCCTACGGCGTTGCGGACGATGAGGATGTTCCGGCTGTCCTCGACGTAGGGGATGACCTTCTGCTTGGTCTGCACGCTGTCGGCGTCACCCAGCTCCTGCACAGCGGGGTCGGCGTCCAGGGCCTGCTTCTCCGACAACCACCGGCCATTGCGGACGTTGATCCAGTAGCCCTCGCTCTCCTGCTTCCTGCGGCGCAGGCCGAGGTTGGTCACCCGGACGGTCGCGGTGTCGCCGTACTCGAGGTCGAGCAGCGGCTCCTCGCCGTGGACGACGGACGCGTCGAGGCGGCCGGGCCGTACGCCGTGGTCGTTGAACCGGTAGGAGGTCATCAGGTCGTAGCCGGCCCGGCGCCGTTCTTCCTCGTCGGAGGAGATCCGGTCGCGCCGCGAGGCCTTGACCGTCTGCAGGCGCAGCAGGCGGTGCATGGGTCGGCCGAGCTTGCGCCGGCAGCGGTCGCAGAAGTCGTCATGCTCCTCGTACAGGTGACCGCAGGACTCGCACCGGCGGGAGGTGCGCGTGTCCAGACCGTCGCCGCTCTGCTCTCCCGGGGCGAGCTGCACCTGGTTCACCTGGTAGCGCAGTCCCTCGTGGTAGATGAGCGCGCCGGGACCGAACTCGCTGATCGCGATGAAACGAGGCCGCTGGATGAACTCGCCCTCGTTCTGCAGGCCGCGCCGTCCGGGCACGTACGCGCGGAGCGGGAGACGGGGGAAGGAGTAGCCAGGCAGGAACCCTTCCGAGGCGAGGTAGCGGTAGGTGTAGAAGTCGGTCTGGAAATCCTCGGCGTTCTCGTTGATCAGCAGGCGGAGCTGGTTCTCCGCCTCGCGGCGGCGCGCGCTCGCGTAGTCGCGGTCCTTCTTGCTGACCGAGTGGTCGCCGATGATCCGGTGCTGGTGCTCGCGCTCGGCCAGCGCCGTCCGATACAGCTCACGCCAGCGCTGACACGCCTGGTCGAACTCCGCCGGAGCGTCCTCGGCGGCCCGGTCGATCCAGTCGTCATGCCACCAGGAGGTCCTGGCCAGCTCTTCCGTCAGTCCGGAGAGCATCCTGCGTGCCCGTTCCGCGGTCCGCACCCGAGCCTCAGAGGAACTGATCGCCTTCTTGACCTCGGCATTGAGCGGCAGAGCCGTGTTGTCCTCGGAGATGTCGATGACGCCGGCCATCGAGCGGTCCAGGGCGAGACCGGTCTCGGCCAGCCAGATCGCATGGACGTGCGAGCGGATGAGGTCCTCGTTGGTGAGGTCGAGCCGGGGAGCGGCGACCGAGCCGGCCACCATCTGGTCGCGGTGCCGGAAGAAGTACTGGTCATGGGCGCTGCCCGTGGCGCAGTAGGTGACGGCCAGCGCCGGCTGCCCGGACCGGCCGGCCCGCCCGGCCCGCTGGGCGTAGTTCGCGGGGGTGGGCGGCACGTTGCGCATGGCCACCGCGTTCAGATTGGCGATGTCGATGCCCAGCTCCATGGTGGGGGAGCAGTACAGGACCGGAAGCTCACCCTCGCGGAAGGCCTTCTCCCGAAGTGCCCGGTTCTCGTTGGTGACCTGGGCGGTGTGCTCGCGGGCGTGCAGACCGGCAAGCGTGTCGGACAGGTCGGCGTACAGCCGCTGGAAGAAGGGGTTGACGCGTGGCCCGAGCTCGGCGGTGACGGTCTTGCGGAGCGGGTCCTCGGCACCCGACTTACCGTCCCCGGGCCGCCACAGGATCGCCGACGCTTTCAACTGGTATCCGGGAGCGCCGTCCTCCTTCGCCTCCTGCACGATCGTGAGGAGGTCGGCGGACTTCAGGACCTTCAGCAGGTCGCTGATGATCTTCTGGGCGTCGTCGCGAGTGAGCTTGTGCTTCAGGTGAGGGAACTGGTTGGGGCGCAGCAGGTAGCGGCCGAAGGCGCCGTGACCCGTCAGATGGAGGTGCCGCCGCGAGCCGCCCTTGCCGCCGGCCCGGGCGAAGGCGATCCCGGTCTCGGGCTTCTGCTCCCGCTCCGGCAGCGCCCACGGGTCCCGCAGATGCTGCTCGCTGAGCTTCTCCACCTGCTCGAAGCCCACATCGGTCAGGCAGTCCA
Organism: Planomonospora alba; assembly: GCF_039534085.1. NCBI lineage: Bacteria > Bacillati > Actinomycetota > Actinomycetes > Streptosporangiales > Streptosporangiaceae > Planomonospora > Planomonospora alba. Next base: position 85,485 of record NZ_BAAAUT010000005.1, on the reverse strand, counting down.
CCTCGATCGCGAGGACCCGCCGCAACTCGTCCAGCAGCACCCGCATGAGCTCCTCACGATGCTGAGGGGCGTCGTCACGCAGGGCGTGGTGCTGGGATTCCCACAGGTCCTCAGCGGCGGCGATCTCCGGCAGGTCGAGGTAGTCGACCTTGAGCAGCCCCGTCTGCTCGAGGTTGGGCATCGTGATCCGCCAGCCCCGCTCCAGGTCGAGGTAGAGCCGGTAGCCGATGACCCGGCGCAGCGCCTCCCAGGCCTTCTTCTCGGCACTGAAGCGAGCCTCCGGATTCCGGGCGAAGTCGGCCATCCGGAGACCCAGAGCATCGGTCACCTTCTGCTCGATCACCTCGTGGGTGAGCCCCTCCGGGCTCGAGGCGAGAGCCCGGTGCAGGGCACCTCGCAACTGCACGACCTGGATGAAGTCGTTGAAATGCCCGGCCTGGAGGCTGGCGTCCTGCCGGTTGTCGGAGAACGCCAGCAGCTTCTTCGCCTCGTCGTCGACGGGCTGCTCCCGCAGACTGCGGACCACACTCGCGCTGACCACCGACGTCGCCGAGCTACGGCCTTCCAGAGCCAGCGATCCGAGCCGGGCGAACTCGCTGCCCCGCGCCTGCTCGTAGGAGGTACGGCACTGCAGGCAGAACATGAAGGGACTGGCAACGTAGGCGGCCCTGATGCCCTCTCCCTCGTCCACCTGGTAGCCGGTGGTGTCGACATGGACGATGGACGGCAGGTACTTGCGGCGGGCAGGCGCCACCGTCACCGATCCGTCGTCAGAGGTGAGCAGCCACGCCTCGGGAATGCGCTGCTCGCTGATGGCCACGTCAAGCGAGTCCGGCCAGGGGACCTGAGAGGAGACGAACAGATATCCGTTGGCCGCTTCACCACCGCTGGCGTCCCGCTCCTGGCGGGCGGTGAACCGGACGCGTCCCTGGTCGTCGGTTCTGGAGACCGACAGGTACTCCTGACCGCACTCCCGGCAGAAGGACGCGGGCACGAGGATGCGGTCCTTGGTCGAGGGCCGTGCCTCGGGAACGACGGTCTGGTAGCGACTGGTGATGTATCTGACGTCCTCCGGCTCGATGCTCAGGTAGACGTTGTCCCCCTTGGAGAGGAACTGGTGCAGCCGGAACGCGAACACCGGCCGCTGGGTGCGGGGATGCGACAGCGCGGCGCCACGCTGCAGGGTCTCCTGGATGGCCCTGACACAGCTCTCGTTGGGCTGCCCGGTCAGCCGTTCCAGATCAGCGGCCGCCTCGGACACGGTGCGGGGGCGCGGTGGACGCCGGAGCCGCTTGGTCTCGAGGTCCTCCACCACGCCGAACTGGCTCTCCACCCATGCGGAGAGGGGAGCGGACACGAACCGGTCGTAGTCCAGATCCGAGATGCCGCGGAACGCGTCGCCCGTCAGCACGCTGCTCGGGTCGGCGGTCGTGGCACGCTCCAGGGTCTCGCCGATGACATGGGCTCGTGCCACCGGGACCCCGAAGAGCCTGGTGGCGACCTCGGCCACCTTCGCGCGCCGGTCCGCCTCGCTGCCCTCGGTGGTCATGGTGGCCGAGGTGCCGACGCACTGGATGTCCTGGGCCTGACAGGCGTCCCTCAGCCGCCGGACCAGCATCGCCACGTCGGCGCCCTGACGTCCGCGGTAGGTGTGCAGTTCGTCCAGGACCAGCCAGTGCAGGCCCCGCGCCGCGGTGATGAGGCGCTCCCGCTCCTTCGGTCGGGTCAGCACCAGTTCGAGCATCACGTAGTTGGTGAGCAGGATGTCCGGCGGGTTCTTGAGGATCTCCTCCCGCTCGTGCTCCTTCTCCTGGCCGGTGTAGCGGCGGAACGTGACCGGCTCTCCCCCCTCGGGATAACCACGCTGCAGGAACTTCTCCAGCTCGTGGAGCTGGCTGTTGGCCAGGGCGTTCATCGGGTAGACGATGATCGCTTTCACCCCGGGCTGGTAGGTCCCCTTGTGCTGCTGCCGCAGGACCCAGTCGACGATCGGGACGATGTAGCTGAGGCTCTTGCCGGAGCCCGTGCCGGTCGTCAGGACGTAGCTCGATCCCTGCCGGGCGATCTCGATGGCCTCACGCTGGTGCTTGTGCAGGCCGACGATGTGCCCTTCGAACCCGTGAGGCTCGTCCTTGTGGACGCGGAAGATCTTCTCGCACTCGGGCTGGAGCAGGTCCTGAGCGACGAGCTCGCTGACGGTCCCACCGGGAGCGAAGTTGGGGTTCAGCGCGAGATACGGGTCGGGCCACTGCTCGCCCTCGGCCATCCGGGTCTCGACGTGCTCGCGGATGCGGCGGTCGTAGATCTCCGTAAAACCGGAAGTGAAGGCCTGGTAGTCGGCGATCAGTTGCTGATGAACTTCAAAAACGTCCATACCGTCCACGATCTTCGGTCTCTGCTCCCTGCCGGAGAAGCACGTTACAGGTCTGCACCGACACGGAACACGCCGCTCTTCCAGGCAATCTTCTCCCTCCTATCATCACTCCATTACAAACTGTTACATCGCCGGAGGTCGGCTACGGGCACTTGTTGCCGAACGGAGACATCTTGATCGACGGGTGCATGGTGAGCGGTCCTCTTCGGTGCCTCGGCGGACGGAGACCCGAGGCCGGCCGATTGCCACGAAGGGCGGACCCTCACTCCGTCGCGTCAGCGGCTGCAGCGGCCATTTGTTCCAGCCGCTCCGGCGAACTCGTACGAGCTCGGAGGCCCAGCGCTTGACGCCGGACCCGGGAGGGGCACCGCCGAAGAAAGACGACCACGTCGCTCTCCGAGCTCGCTATGGTCGTCACCTGGTCGATGGGGACCGACGCTCCATCGGCTCTGCAGGACACCTTCGATCGGATGCTCGACGCTCGGTTCCACCGCCTGCAGGAACGTAAGGTCTACGACGCGTTCACCGTGTTTTCTCCCGTAGGCGGGCGATCAGGCATCGCCTGATCGCCGGTCGATATCGGCTTGCTCAGCCGTATCTCCTCCGCCGCATATCCCAGCGCGCGGTAGAAGCCACGGGCTCGGGTGTTGGCCGCCCCAGTCTCCAGCGTCATGCGCTGTAGGCCACGGTCGCGCGCCCATGCCTCGGCGGCATTCACCAGAGCACGCCCGATGCCCGTCCCCTCCGCCTCGGTAGAGACGACGAGCTCGCCGATGTAGGCGTCCACTTGGCCGGTGAAGTGCCGACGGGTGGTCACAGTGACGAAGCCCGCGACGCTGCCGTCGCCGATCGCCACCAGTACGCCATGACCATCGCTGCTACTTTGCTCGAGAGAGTCGGTGACCCAACCGTGTACGGCGTCGGCAACGACGGAAGCGTCCCGCCAGGCCGCGACGCCTTCGGTCAGGCGCGAAGCCAGCGCGACAACGGCGTCACGGTCGGCATCCCGATAGGGCCGGATCACGACGGAGACCTGTCCATCACTCATGATCGAGAGTCTGTCATCAGCCCCTCATGTGAAAAAACAGTTCCAACGTGATTCATCGAGGGCTCATGTCGCCGTTGTCGCCTGCTGATCCTGAGGGTGGAGATCGTCATCGGTTCGTGGGCGGCATCACTTGAAGATCTTCATCGACTCCGATCGGTAGGACATCTCGGAGCAGTACGGCTTCTGATCGTCTACCGCCGGCCAGTGACGGAGATGATCAAATGTGATGACCCGTTATATGTCACATCTTGCATGATTGCCTCCAGTTATACATAGAGTTATGCCATGTCAGACTCGGGGAGGGTGATCTCCCGAACAGCGTCTCCCTCGGAGTGGCTTGACGCGGCCGAGGCGAAGTGGGCACCGCAGCTCCGTGATGTCTCCCTCGTGTGCGAGGTGGATGTCAAAAGGCCCACTGTCCTGAAGGCAGCTCAGGCGCTGGGCATGGTCTACCGGCAACGGATCATGGCGGATCGGTTTCGCGGGATGTTCGAGCGCTGGCCCGCATGCGTCGTCATCGCGATGACAGGAGTGGCCCGCTTGGAGTTCAAGCAGCACACGTTCTGGCCAGAGTGGTGGGACGCCTGTGGCTGGCGGGGTAACGACATGCACCACCGGGAATGGGGAAGCGCGTACATTGCGGCTCTTCGAAGCCTTGATCTCCCTCTCTCCACATCTGGCCAGGCATACCTCGGCTCCATCGTCATGCATGCCGGAATACCGGCGTACTGCCTGGAGGACCTGCTCCGATTGCTCCTGCAACGGAAGGCCCAGGATCCTGGGCTCGACGCCGCAGCGTTCTTTCATTGGGCGACCGCGGGAGAGCATCGGCTGCACGGTGTCGACGAGCCGGTGCGACGGTTCCTCCTGGCGGACTCGGAGTACGCCCACGATGTACTCGACCGCTGCATCGACCTGCTTGATCGTCTCACAGAGCCGGAGCCTGATCTCGACGCCGTCGGCCTGCCGTCTCACATCGTGGAAGCCGCTCAGAAGTTGGCGGAAGAGGGCAAACTGACGCTGGAGCGGTCAGCCGCTGAGAGGGGAAGCAGTTCCCGTTGTCGAAGTCCGCAGGTAGGGCTTGATCCGTTCGGTTACGGCGTTCAGCTCATCCTGCCTAGGACGGGTGCCATATCAGCAGAGGTCACCGAATGGACGATCAACGCTGACGGCGTTCGAAGTACGGTCCGGAGTCAGAGCGCATGGGTCGGTGTGGCGGAGGAGGCGCCGCCAACCACGTATCCGCTCTCCCAACCGGTCCGCATGGTTCGCGTGCAGTCACCCCGCCTCTCGAAGGAAGTGACACTGCAGGTCATCGATCCGGCGGAGCCTTGGTTGATCTTCACTGAGGATGGCCGGAGACTGCCGGCCGGCCGGCAGTTGCCTCTGGAAGCAATCTGGGTCCTCTATCCCGACGATCTGAAACTGGACTCGGACACCCCTCTACGGGAGATGGCAGAGGGGAGGCTGCCGCTTGGTTGGAACGGGTGGCGGTTGGTTCTGTTGTCAATGGAAGGCAGACAGTGGCTGGGACTCGCCGGGAGGGAATTCAGCCGAAGAGCTGTACGAGGCCGAGCCCAACCCAGATTGATCACTGGTGAGCCTCTGGTCGGTGTCACGACGCCATACGGTTCCGCCGTGCATGCCGATCTCCCAGAGATCTGGCTGCCCGCAGAGTCCCAGATGACGTGGCATGTGGAGATAAGGCGGGTGGGTGGTCCCGTTGTTTTCTCCAGGAGCTACACAGTCGACCAGGCTGCCTCGGTGAAGAGAATGTGGGAAACGGTGGAGCGGCCTATTCTCGGTGCTTTTGAGATCACGGTTCGCGGATCGATCGGCCGAGGCATGCGCAGGACCGTTTTCATTGCCGAGGGCTTGTCCGTTTCTTACACACCCGAGATTCGCCTGTTCACAGAGGAAGGGCTGGTTTCAGGGCGGAGCATTGTGGTTCCTCCGGAGGGCGGCAAAGCCAGCCCGGCCGAAGTGAGCTTCACTGCGCACGACGTGGCCGAGGTGATCGAATACCGTGCAGGCGATGAGACCGAGCCGCTGGTTGTCACACCACCCCATGCTCAAGTTCTCCTGCAGAACTCCACGGAGCCAGCCACGTGGAGTGCTGGACCGGTGCAGCTCACCGCAGAGTCTCTCGAGGATGGCGGAACGCTGCTCCTGCGTATTCCGGCAGTTGATGATTCTGAACCGCTCCATCTCGTGTCAGGCGGCGCCGACCGTCAACTGGTGGAGGTGAGTGGACGGCAGAACGGTACAGGGAGATACAACCTTGCTCGGCTGGCCGATACCGTGCGCTCTTACCCTCACGCGCAACTCGTGGCGACAGTGAAAGGACAACGATTTCCTGTCGCGCATATCCGGCCCATGCGCCTTGCCTCTTATGTCGAGCATCACGGTGAGATCCTCCGGCTTGGAGATCCGGCCCATGTCGAGGGATTGACCGCAGGTATCTACCTTGCGACCGCGCCCTGGCGTGAGCCCATAACTTATCCAATAGAAGCCGACGGAACGGTGTCTTTGCCTCCGGCGCTTCAGAACGCGGGGCCGATGATTGTGCACCTGCGGATTGAGGATCCATGGGTGCAGGTCGATTGGCCGCGTTGGCCGGACTATTCTGCTGCCTTTGTCTGCGCTAATCCGGGTGTGTATCCAGGAGATGACCCCGAGGAGGAGACCCTGGCTCGCTACATGGCCGGATACGCGAAGATTTCGGGTATATCTAGGCTCGACCGGCTGTGGACCCTCATAGACCTCGCGGATCATCTCCGTTTCGGTCCCGGCGCGGCGAAACTGGTGGCAGACTGTTCTGCGGAACTGCGTAATTCGCCATTGGCGGCGCTGCGGGCGCTTCGTTCAGTGGAACTGAACCCAGGCAGAGCTATCGTCGTCCTGATCGACTCTGGGTTCGCCGCTCTAGCGCCGGAGAGTCATGACGATGAGGAAACGACGCGCGAACTCTGGTCATTCTTCCCCGCCGCAGCAGTCCTGCTCTCCACCGCTCAGCCTGTAGGAGAATGGACCCTCCACGCTGAAGACCAGTGTGGCGACAGCCTCGTGGACATCCTGGATGGTGGAGATCCTCACATCGCTGTAGGAAGATTCGGGCCCGGTGCCGAGCAGTTGGCCGCACTGCCACCAGAGCAGCAGGACATGGCGATCAGGGCGTCAGGTTGCGTGCCGGCCGCGCTGCTAGACGAGAGAAACCGAGCATTCGCCGCTCACAAACTGCTCGGCGAACGGGAAACCCCTCAAGCGGCGAATGTTGCCCGTGAGTCCTCCAGGATTCTCAGGCGTGCCCGTCACATCCTCGCCCATAAACATCGATCCCGTGATCTCCTGCATTTTGTCGAGGAACGCCGTCACCCGGAAGGAAAAGGCGGATGGCTCGCCCTCCCTGCCGTCTCCCTGGGATTGGCTCTGATCGCGAGACTGGCAGCGCGTGGGGATGACGAGTGCGTCGCTGTGGAGCGGGAATTCCGCTGTCACTGGCGCTTGCTGGCAGAAGTCGCTCCCGACTTCATCACCATCGACCTGGTTCTCGCTGAGCTTCTTCTCGTCTCCCAGGACATACGGTCGGCGAAACCTCTCACATAGAACAACGTACGGAGTGAATGTGGACCTCCTGGCCACGAGCAGCCTCATTGCCTCGACCTATCGGCGCTATCTTCAGTCGATCCTGCCGGTCCGGGATCCGGAGATCGCCGAGGCGCTGGCCGCCGAGATCAGCGGTAGTCCCATGCTGACCAAGGGACCGCTGCTGGAGGCGACTCCGCCCTATCAGACCGGGGCCACACTCCGGCAGCTCATCGGCGAGGGAGTGCTCACCCCGGGCTTCGCCGACCTCGGTGGTCCCGAGCTCCCACTCGACCGGCCGCTCTACCTGCACCAGGAGCAGGCCCTGCGTAAGGCCACCGCCGGGCGGAACCTCGTCGTGGCGACCGGCACCGGATCGGGGAAGACCGAGAGCTTCCTGCTGCCGATCTTGAACTCTCTGGCCGCCGAGCACGCGCGCGGCGAACTCGGACCGGGCGTGCGGGCCCTGCTGCTCTACCCCATGAACGCTCTCGCCAATGACCAGCTCAAACGTCTGCGCCGACTGCTGGCCGCCGCACCGCAGATCACCTTCGGCCGCTACACCGGCGACACCCGGGAGCGGAGCGGGGACGCGCAGGCCCTGTACGACCGGCTCCACCGCGGGCAGCCGCGTCTGCCCAACGAGCTGCTCAGCCGCGAGGAGATGCGCGCCCGCCCGCCGCACCTGCTGCTGACCAACTACGCCATGCTGGAGTACCTCCTGCTCCGCCCGGCCGACCTGGACCTGTTCCAGGGCCCGTACGGCGGGCACTGGCAGTTCATCGCGCTGGACGAGGCGCACGTCTACGACGGCGCCAAGGCCGAGGAGCTCGGCATGCTCCTGCGCCGCCTGCACGACCGGGTTGGCGACGGGGAACGGCTGCAGTGCATCGCGACCAGCGCTACGGTCGGCGACGAGCCCAGCGCGGTCATGGAGTTCGCCACCAAGCTGTTCAACGTGCCCTTCGAGTGGGACGGCACCGACGCCGGCCGCCAGGACCTCGTCCGCGCCACGCGCGTGCCCACCCCGTCCGGCCCGTTCTGGGGACCGCTGCCCGGAGAGGCCTACCGGGAACTGGTCGGCTCCGACGATCCGTCCGGCGCCCTGCTCCGGCACGCCGCCGCCTGCGGTACCGCCTTCGACGACCCGGGCCTGGCCCTCGCCCACGAGCGGAACATGGCGGAACTGCGTGGCGCCCTCGCGGACGGCCCGCGCGGCTTCACCGAGCTGGCGCGGCTGCTGTTCCCGGACGACGGCGCGCGGACGCTCGCCGCGCTGGTCGCGGTCGGCGGCCGGGTCCGCGACCGCTCCGGCTCGCCGGTCCTGTCGGCCCGGTACCACCTGTTCGCCCGGGCCACCGAAGGCGCTTTCACCTGCCTGACCCAGGCGGGCCCGCACGTCTCGCTGAGTCGGCACGAGGTGTGCGCCTCCTGCCAGGGAGCTATGTTCGAACTCGGCACCTGTAAACGGTGCGGGTCGATCCATCTCATCGGCGCAGTTCGGAGTGGCCCGGAGGGAGATGGCTTCCATCCGCGGATCAGACATGACGAAGTACGCACATGGCTGCTCGTTGGTGAAGCACCCGAGCTGACCGACGAGGACGACGAGGCCCTGGAGAAGGTGGCTGACGCCTCGGCCGAGGAACGGTACCTGTGCCCGCGATGCGGTGCTCTTCACGGAAACAGACCTGCCCAGTGCGGGCGGGAGGGATGCGGGGAGACCCTGCTCCGGCCGGTCCGTAAACTCAAGACCAGGGAAAGCTCACCCACCGGCTGCCTCGCCTGTGGTGCTCGTGGTACCGGGATGATCCGCCAGTTCGAGAGCGGCAACGAAGCGGCGGCAGCCGTACTTGCCACCGCGCTCTACGGTGCGCTCCCGCCGGACCGCGACGAAGAAGCAGCGGACAAGCCCGGTAGCGGTCGCAAACTGCTGACCTTCAGCGACAGCAGGCAGGCCGCTGCCTTCTTCGCGCCCTATCTGGAGAACAGCTACTCGACGATTCAGCGCCGACGTCTCATCCTCAGCGGTCTGACGCGAGCTACTCGTGACGGTGAGCCTGCGGGTATTGACGATCTGGTGCACCATGTCGACAAGGCGGCAGTCGCAGTAGGAGTCTTCGAACGTAGGGCGTCCAAGCAGCAGCGTCAGCGCGATGTGGCCCTGTGGATCATGCAGGAACTGGTCGCCATGGATGACCGCCAATCCCTCGAAGGACTCGGTCTCATGCGTGTCGAGTTCGACCGTGAACCCGGCTGGCGTTTCCCCCCAGCCCTGTCCTCCCTCGGACTGACAGAGGTCGAGGGCTGGGCGCTGCTCGGTGAACTCACACGGACGCTCCGTCAGAAGGGTGTGCTGACCATGCCCGAGGACGTCGATCCACGCGATGAGGCCTTCGACCCCCGTCGTGGTCCGATCTTCGTCCGGCAGGACGGATCTGAGCAGAAGGTGCTGAGCTGGTTGCCGACCAAGGGCACCAACCAGCGCCTCGACTACGTCCGCAGGTTGCTCGCCGCGTTGGGGTCCGGCCAGGACGAGCGGAAGGTGCTCGCAGGCTGCTGGAGAGTGATCACCAGTCAACCGGATGGGTGGCTCCAGATTTCGTCTTCGGCACCCTCCAAGCTTGGTGAAGTTCGCCAGGTAGATCACGGACGGCTCCTGTTGACGCCTGTTGCCACGGCTTACCAATGTGATCTGTGCCGTCGGGTCGCCCACGTTTCCATCCGGGGCGTCTGTCCCACCATCGGATGCATGGGCACCCTGGTCGAATTCACTACTCCCGATGTGGAGAAGGACGACAATCACTACCGGGTCATGTACCGGTCCATGGAACCGGTCCCGCTGACCGCCCGCGAGCACACCGCCCAGTGGACCGGCGAGGAGGCTGCGGCCATCCAACAGCAGTTCATCAATGGTGAGGTGAACGCGCTGTCGTGCTCCACTACCTTCGAACTCGGTGTCGACGTCGGCGAGCTACAGGCCGTGATGTTGCGCAACATGCCGCCGACCACGGCGAACTACATCCAGCGCGCCGGCCGGGCGGGCCGCCGCGCCGACTCTGCGGCACTTGTGGTCACCTACGCGCAGCGGCGCTCACACGACCTGTCCCGGTACGCCGAGCCGGAAACGATGATCGCGGGTAAGGTGCGCGCGCCGTACGTGCCGCTGGGCAATGAACGCATCGATCGACGGCACGCCCACTCGATTGCGCTTGCCGCGTTCCTCCGGCAGGCCAAAGCCACCACCGGAGAGACTTGGAACACCGCGGGGGACTTCTTCCTCGCTCCCGATGGTGAGACGGCACCCTGCACCCGGGTCCGGGGCTTTCTCACCCCGGTGCCCGCGGACATCGCTGCATCCTTACGGCAGGTGATCCCCGCGTCGGTACAGGAGAAGATCGGGATGGCGGCGGGTACCTGGGTGGACGAACTGTGCGAACTGTTGGAGAAGATGCGCGCCGAGCTGGCTCAGGACGTCGAGAGCTTCGACCAGCGACGCGAAGCGGCGGCAGTGGCCCGCAATTACCGCTTGGCGGATCGCTATCAGCGCACCATCAACACCCTGACGAGACGGCCGTTGATCGGGTTTCTCGCCAACCACAACGTGCTGCCCAAGTACGGTTTCCCGGTGGACACCGTCGAATTGCGCACGGCCTATACGGACACTCCGATCGGAGACAGACTCGAACTCAGTCGTGATCTCTCTTCCGCCATCTATGAGTATGCTCCCGGCTCCGAGATTGTCGCAGGCGGTCTTCTGTGGCGGTCCGGCGGCCTCTACCGCTTGCCCAACCGGGAACTGATCAGCGCGAGATATTTCGTGTGCACCCAGTGTCGTCACTACTGGGAAGGAGCCGGTCTGGAGCCGACCTGTCCCGCATGTGGGCATGTGATGCTGACGGCACCTCGGGAGTACTGCGTTCCCGAGTTCGGCTTCGTCGCGGAGAGTGCTACCTGCAAGCCCGCCATGACACCTCCCAAACGCTCATGGAATGGTGCGACGTATGTTCTCTCTCTCGCTGCCGAAGTGACTGAGCAGCGTTGGCGTACGGCATCGGGTGGCACCGTTACGGCCAAGGCCGGCCCGCGCGGAGAGCTCATCGCGATTTCAGAAGGACCCAGCGGGGCCGGTTACATGATCTGTGATTGGTGCGGGTGGGGGAGTGGCTGGACGAACAAACTTCCTAAGTCTCATACAAACCCCCTCAACGGCCGTGAATGTTCTGGGCGTCCGAAGCAGCGATCATTGGGGCATCGCTATCAGACGGACATCCTCGAGCTGAGTTTCGACTCGCTTGCCGCTCCGGCTCACACGAGCGGTCAACACTGGCGTTCGACGCTGTACGCCCTTCTTGAGGGCGCCGCTGAGCGGTTGGAAATCAACCGTGACGATATCGACGGTACGCTCTATCGAGACGGGTTGGTCATCTTCGACACCGTCCCGGGAGGAGCGGGTAGTGTCCTGCGTATCGCTGAAGCCTTTGATCAGGTGGTGGAGGCGGCTCTGAAGCGGGTCGCAGCCTGTGACTGCGGTGCGGAGACTTCGTGCTACGGGTGTCTGCGTGCCTATCGCAATCAGTCCTTCCATGAAGATCTGAGCAGAGGGGCGGCTCAGCAGGTCCTGTCCCACCTGATCGGGAACGGTGCGTTCGTGCGCCTTCTCGAGTAGAGGACTACTGGATCTCCGTGGAGCTTGATGTTTCGTTCCTTGAAGCAGGACGGCGACACGGATGTCGAAGAGCGGGCCGTCCACCATCCAGGCGCCAGGTCCGGCGGTCGAGTAGACCGGTCACGATGTTGCCGAAGCGATCTGGACCTGATGGAGGTGATGTCCTCCGGATTCCGCGAGGCCGGAGGAGATCGGGGTGATATCGGGTCGAACCCGGAGCGCATCGAGTGGAACGATGTCCGGATGACAGGCACGACGGATGGGCTCCGGCGGTTCACTGGACACGAGGAGACGCCCGGGGACCCGATCACGGATTCGATCCACCGGCTGGTCCTCGCGGGCGGGCGGGGCAGCCGCGCCGTCCTCGACGACCTCTCCTGCGCCCTGTTCAACGTCGTCTCCGACACCGGCCTCGCGGAGCAGGCCCTCGACGTCCTGGCCGGCGCGGAGCCGAGGACCTGGATCGAGCTCGACGCGGCCCTGCGCTCCTGGACGTACGGTTACCACGGCCCGCGGAGCACGCCGCGGGCCGTGGCAAAGATGAGCAACCCGCTCGCCGTCCTGCTGGCCGCCTGCGGCCGGGACGGCCGCGAACGCGAGAAGGCGCTGGCTCACCCCGCCATGCGCGTGGACGCGAGGCTGGCGCCCGTGCTGGCGATCCGGACCGTCGACTGGGTCGGCGCGGTCCGGCGGCGGGCGCTGCGGACCTTGGCCGAGGCGCTGTCCGGCGCGGACGCGGCGGCGCTGCGGGCGGTCGTCCCGGTCGCGGTGCGGCTTGGGGAACGGCACCGCGGCCAGGCCCTGACCGACCTGGTCCGCGACGCGGTGCTGCGCGCCGACGCCGGGACGCTGCACGCCGTACGACGGAGCGAGGACCTGCGGGCCCGGCGGTTCGTCCTCGAGGTCGCATTGCAGGCGGGGCGGATGGACCGGGAGCAGCTCGTCGAGGCGGCCCTTGTCGACGATCACAGAATTCCCCAGCTTGAGCTGCCGTAGCGTCACGTAATTCCCCACCCCCGCCGTCACGTAATTCCCCATGGGGACGACGGTGGCGGGTTTCGGGGTCCTGGCCATCGAGATAACGGCACGCTTCCCTCGTTCAGTGGTCGAGCGATCGAGGGACAGCCCGGATGGCAAGGAGAACGTTCACCGTGGTCGACATCACCGAGATCTACCTCCACTGGTACGCGGGCCGCTCCAAGAGCGCGGTCGCCACCTCGCTGGGAGTGGACCGCAAGACGGTCAGGAAGTACCTGGCCGCGGCGGAGGCCGCCGGGATCACCCCGGGCGGGCCGCCGATGAGCCAGGCCGACTGGGCCGCGCTGGTCAAGCGCTGGTTTCCCGAGCTCGCCGATTCCGCGCTGCGGCAGATCACCTGGCCGCAGATCGACAAGCACCGCGACTACATCAAGGGCCTGCTGGGGACGGTGACGGTCACCACGATCCATCAGCGGCTGCGCGACGAGCACGGGCTGAAGGTGTCGATCTCCTCCTTCCGCCGCTGGGTGCACGCCACGCTGCCCGAGGAAGCGCAGCGCTCGCAGGTGACGGTCCTGCGCCAGGAGATCGAGCCGGGAGCCGAGGCGCAGATCGACTACGGCTTCCTGGGCCAGTGGACCAACCCGCGCACCGGCACCCGGCACCGGATCTGGGCGTTCGTCATGGTGCTGCCCTGCTCGCGGCACATGTTCGTCCGGCCGGTGCTCCATCTGGACCAGCACGCCTGGACCGAGGCGCACGTGGAGGCGTTCGGCTTCTTCGGCGGGGCACCGCGCCGGCTGGTGCCCGACAACCTGCGCACCGGGGTGGACAAGCCCGACCTCTACGACCCGAAGATCAACAAGGCGTATGCCGAACTGGCCACCCACTACGGTGCGCTGGTCGACCCCGCCCGCGCAGGCAGACCGAAGGACAAACCGCAGGTCGAGCGGCCCATGCCCTACATCCGTGACTCGTTTTGGCGCGGGCGGCAGTTCGTCTCGATCGAGCACATGCAGACCGAGGCGATCGGCTGGTGCATGCAGGTCGCGGGCCGCCGCCAGTGCCGCCCGCTGGGCGGCGCCGCCCCCGCGACGGTGTTCGAGGCGGTCGAGGCCGGGGCGCTGCTGCCGCTACCGGCCCGGCCGTTCACGCTGGCCCGCTGGTCGGCGGCCACCGTCGGGCCCGACATCCACGTCAAGGTCGGCCGCACCCTGTATTCGGTGCCGTGGAAACTGATCGGCCGACGCGTCGACGTGCGCTCCACCGCCACCATGGTGCAGATCTTCTGCGACGGCGCCCTGGTCAAGACACACGCCGCGCTGGAGCAGGGCAAGCGCACCGACGTGGGCGACTACCCGCCGGAGAAGATCGCCTTCCAGATGCGCACGCCGGTCTGGTGCCGCGCCCGGGCCGAGGAGGTCGGCCGGTCCTGCCGCGCGGTCATCGATCATCTGCTGGAGGTCAACGCCCTCTACCGGCTGCGCGCCGCCCAGGGGGTGGTGGGCCTGGGCGCCAAGTACGGGCCGGGGCGGCTGGAGGCCGCCTGCGCCAAGGCGATGACGGTCGGTGATCCCTCCTACCGCACCATCAAGGGCATCTTGGTGGCCGGCACCGAGAGCGAACCGGAACCGGAGACCGGCGGCGACGGCGGAGCCGGCGGCTTCCTGCATGGTCCGCAGCAGCTGTTCGCGGCCGTGCAGTTCCCGGGAACGGCGGAGGGCCTCCGCCAGGGCCAGTGCCATGACGAGGCTGAGGGGGCCAGCCGATGAGCTTTCTGGATGCCGGTCTGCGCGAGGCCCTGAGGACGCTGAAGTTGTCCGGCATGCTGGAGACCCTGGACGCCCGGCTGGCCCAGGCGCATGGCGGCGAGTTCGGGCATCTGGAGTTCCTGCAGGTCCTCTGCCACGACGAGATCACCCGCCGGGAGAGCGTCGCCTTCCAGCGGCGGTTGAGCCGGGCCCGGTTCGAGCAGCAGAGCACGCTGGAGGAGTTCGACTTCGCCGCCTCGCCCAAGCTGCCCGCGGCGCAGATCCGGGACCTGGCCGCGCTGCGCTGGCTGCACGCCGGAGAATCGGTGATCTTGTTCGGTCCCGTCGGGGTCGGCAAGACCCACATCGCCCAGGCCCTGGGGCATCTGGCCATCCGTCAGGGCGCCGGCGTCCGCTTCGCCAAGACCAGCCGCGTCCTGGCCGAGCTGGCCGGCGGGCACGCCGACCGCACCTGGGACAAACGTCTGGCCGAGCTCCTTCGCCCGGACGTGCTCATCTTGGACGACTTCGCGATGCGCCAGCTCACCGCCACCCAAGCCGACGATCTCTATGAGCTGGTCAGCGAGCGCCGCGGCCGGTCCCTGATCGTCACCAGCAACCGCGCTCCCAGCGATTGGTATCCGCTCTTTCCCAACCCGGTCGTTGCCGAATCGCTCCTGGACCGGCTGATCAACACCAGCCATCAGGTCATCATGAACGGCCCCAGCTACCGGCCGAACAAGCGGCCCCAAAACGGCGCCGGCAAGACAAGCGCCACGCCCATCAGCTAGACATGAAGCCAGCCAGGCCCTGGGGAATTACGTGAAGTTAGGGCTGGGGAATAACGAGATCGTCCACAGCTGCACGAGCCCGACGTGGTCTCCCACGTCCGGTGCGCGCGGGCGCTGTCGGCCGAGGCGGTCGAGCACGGCCGGCCCGAGATCATGGAACCGCTCCTGGAGTGTGCTTCGGCGCGGGTCCGCGTCGAGGCGCTGACCACGCTGGTGCGGCTCGGCCGTACCGAGGCGGGGCCGCGGTTTCTGGCGGATGGTTCCGCGATGATGCGGTTGACCGCGCAGTGGGCGGTGCGCCGGGCGGGTGGCGACCCGGCCGGCTTCTACCGGCGGAGTCTGTCGGATCCGGCGGCGGGGGGCTCGCGCGGGCTGCTGGCCGGGCTCGGCGACTGCGGTGTCGCGGCCGACGCCGATCTGGTCCTTCCCTATCTGCGTGATCCGAGGCCGCGGGTGCGGGCCGAGGCCGTACGGACCCTCCGCCGGCTGGGCGCACGCCGATGTCTCGGCGATGCTGGAGGACCCCGCGCCGGTGGTGGTCCGCGCGGTGCTCACCACGGTGCGGACCTCGGGTCCGGGGGTGCCGGTGGAGCGGTTGTGGGCGCTGCTCGGCGCCGGTCGTCCCCGTCACGTACGGCAGGCCGCCCACCGGCTCCTGGCCGACCGGGACGCCTGGACCCGGGTCAGGGCGGACCTGCTCCTGGCGGGGGACGCGGACGAGGTGCTGAGCCTGCGGGCCCGTACCGATCTTTCCGCCTGGTGCGCGCGGGACGCGGCACAGACCTACCAGGGGTGCCCCGACGGGATCCGCGATGAGCTGGAAGAGCTGCTGTCCGCGGTGGAGGGGAGGATCGGCGAGGGCGACGCCCGCCTGCTGCGCTGGCTGATCGGGACCGGCGGGTGAGCGCCGCGGGACTCATGGGCGTGCCCGGTGTCCGTCTGACGGCGGCGGGCGGCGGTGCCGAGCGGCCGACCGCCCGACCGCCCGGCGCTGCCTCGGTGGATAGGGTGACGGGGTGCGTTCGGCGACCGAGCTGCGGCAGCGCTGGCTGGAGACCATCCCCCGGGTGATGGCACGCACCCGCATGTACGCCCGGGACGGCCGGGAGATGGAGACCGTCGGCCGGACCCTCCTGGAGAATCTCTGCTTCGTCGACGAGCGCGACGACGACTTCGCCGCGGTCGGCGGGATGTTCGCCGGCCGCTACGGCGAGTTCGGGGTGCACGGGCCGTTCGCGGCGATGTTCGGCCGCGACCGCGGCTGCGTGGAGGAGGTGGCGTCGGTCTACGCCGAGCAGTTCCACCGGCTGGGTTACCTGGAGGTCGGCCGGGTGCTCGGTGAGAGCGCGTGGAACGCCCTGATCGGCGAGGTGCGCGGCCGGTTCGGGGAGCGGGACATGCGGCGCGACGAGGTCGAGGCGGCCTTCGGGGCGCCCGGCCTGGTCGTCGGCGGGCGGGTTCTCTGCTACGTCTCCGCGGCGGGGGAGTGGGCGTTCTTCGACTGCTGGGACGAGCCCGTCCAACGCTACGTGCCCGGCAGGGGGACCTACGAGTCCGTCTCCGAGGGTGCTCCGCTGGTCCGGTCGGTGCGTGTCCCGGCGGACGACGTCGAGGGCGGCCTGGTCCTGACCCTCTACGGCAAGGTCCTGCGCTGGGGGACCGGGTGGTGGATCCACCATCCGGGTGCGGACGCGGCGGAGGAGTCTCTTGCGATCGCCGCGCAGCTGAGGGCCGTCGAGGCGGCCGATCCCTCATCCGGGCTCGGCCGGGGCCTGGCGTAGCGGGCGAGAGCCCGGCTACGGGAGTCGACGGGGCCATGCCGGGATCGGATGTTCCGATCACACTGAGTAGTGATTTGCTGTGGGCTCCGCGACGGGGCCGTGTACCGTCTGTTCCGTCGCTGTTCCGCCAGAGGGTGAAAGACACCGCGCACCCGTGGGTGAGAGGTGCAGGCATAACCGCTGCTCAGCGGGCTGATCGGCGTGTTGCCGCAGGTAGGCGTGGTGCAGGTCGATGAACTAC
The DNA here is from genome assembly GCF_039534085.1 of Planomonospora alba. Lineage (NCBI taxonomy): Bacteria > Bacillati > Actinomycetota > Actinomycetes > Streptosporangiales > Streptosporangiaceae > Planomonospora > Planomonospora alba. The sequence continues at coordinate 68,270 of NZ_BAAAUT010000005.1, read as the reverse complement.
ACCATCTTCGAGGGCACCAGCGAGATCCAGCGCCTGATCATCGGCCGCGCGGTCACCGGCCTGCCCGTTCGCTGAAAATGCCGGATTCCGCGAACCGGCTCTGACGGGCGTTTCGGATCTCTGGTCCGTCACCGGTCCGTGAGAGCCGGAGGAGCGGTGCCGACGGCCGCGCTGGAGCGGCCGTCGCCTGTTCACGGAAGGCAACCGGCTGACCGATCGTGAGCAGCCGCGAGTCTCGCCCGGCATGGCGGTCCTCGGCCTGCGATCGGCTGCTCGCTCCCCGGATCCCCAGGGGGGCGCGTATCGCGCAAGGCCACGCCGGTGCCGATCCTCGTCCGATGCCGGGCGGACATCGGACCGGGCGAGTCGCCGATCACCGGCCGGTGTCGCCGGCGGAGCACGGACCGCTGTGCTGGCGGACGGATCGATCTCGGCGAGGCGGCGGGGCGGTCTGCAACGGGCCGGTCGGCTCCGATACGGCGCGCCGGGCGGCACCTTGGCGACTTCCGCCGGGGGAACCGGTTGAAGAACCTGGATGTTCTGCTCCTGTCTCGGGGCGTCACCGCCTCGCCTGCCGCCACCCGCCTGAAGGTCATCGGTCAGGTGGATGTGGCGACGAATCCAGTATCGGGCGTACGGAAAGAAGATTCCGGCTTTCCTTTTCGGTGGGTTCTCTCGCGCCGCAGCATCTGCGCCGGATCTGGGTGGCCGGCCTCCGATAAACGCGAACAATTTTTGACAGTTGACGCTAACGGAAGGCTGGGCGTACGCTCTGTGTGCGGTTGATCGCTGTTTCTGTCGGTCGTGACGTTTCGTCGGACAATCCAATAGGTGGAACCCGTTCCTTTGCGGCTGGGGATCATGTAGGCCCTTTTGGATGAATGAGATCATGAGACGTTTAAGCTCTTGCGTCCCTGTGGCGGGGTGCTCCTTGGAAATCGATCCCTTTATTCTCGATATGTGCCCACCGGGTGTCTGGAACTCCTGAAGGGCTGAGGCGAGCTGGGGATACACCCTCGATCCCCGTTTGTGTCGCGAGGTTGACGCGTTCAGTCCATGGAGTGGGTGATCCCTGTCGGACCTTATCCCTGTGCGATTGATCCCTGATCGATTACGGCGCGGTCGGCCGATGATGATTCTCCTGGGAATCGTCCGGTCCTCATTGACGTGCCGATGAGGAGGACGATCGCTTCTTCTGTCGGATGGGATGGGAGCTGAATCCGTCATGGGCGCTTTCTCGGGCCGAATGGTCGGCTTCGCTCCGTGAAGTGCGGTGAGTGCCAGGCCGGGTCCAGGTGATCAGTGGCCGTTCCGATTCGAAAGGTGATGTTCATGACCGGTGACTACATGGATTCGCTGGAGACGGTGATCGAGACCGTGATCGCTCCCCAGGCGGCGGAGACGGACAGGTCGGGCACGTTTCCCCGTTCCAGCATGGACGCTCTCGCCAAAGAAGGGTTGCTCGGGCTCATCAGCGCGGAGAAGGTGGGCGGCAGGGGAGAAGGACTCCCCGCCGCCGCCCGGGTGATCGAGCGTCTGGGAGGCGTCTGCGGTTCCACCGCGATGGTGCTGCTCATGCATTACGCCGCCACCGCGCTGATCGAGGCGTACGGTGACGAGCGGGTGCGCGGCGAGATCGCGCGAGACGAGCACCTCACGACCCTCGCCTTCTCCGAAGCCGGCTCCCGCAGCCACTTCTGGGCTCCACTCGGTACGGCGACGGCCGAGGGGGACCGGGTACGGCTGGACTCACGCAAGAGCTGGGTCACAGCGGCCGGGGAAGCCGACAGCTATGTGTGGTCGAGCCGTCCGCTGGACGCGGACGGGCCGATGAGCATCTGGCTCGTCCGCAAGGACACACCGGGACTCGACGTCGGCGGGCCGTTCGACGGATTCGGGCTGCGCGGCAACGCCTCCAACCCGATCGCGGGCGAAGCCGTCATGGTGGAGCGGTCGGCCATGCTCGGTGACGACGGTGCCGGTCTCGACATCGCGCTGCAGACCGGGCTGCCGTACTTCCTGGTGCTGAACGCCTCCTTCTCTCTGGGACTCATGGAAGCGCTGGTCGCCAAGGCGCACGACCATCTGCTCCGCTCCCGGCTCGACCACCTCGGTCAGAGCCTGGCCGACCAACCGGTGCAGCGGGCCCGGTTCGCCCAGCTGCACACACGCATGGACACGGTCCGGGCGTTCATCGGCGACACCCTCGCCGCGCTCGGAAGCGGGCGCGGAGACGCGACCTTGCGTGTCCTCCAGGTCAAGGCCGTGGCCGCCGAAGCGGCGGCGGAGGTCGCCGACGGCGTGATGCGGCTGTGCGGAGGATCGGCCTTCCGCAAGGAGACGGGCGTGGAGAGGTTGTTCCGCGACGCGCTGGCCGCCCGCGTGATGGCCCCGACGACCGAAGCGCTGCACGACTTCGTCGGCCGGGCGACCCTCGGCATGCCCCTGTTCTAGAAAGGACGCCACGATGACATTGGTGATGGGCGCCGTCGCCTACGACCCCAAGGTGGTCACCATCTGGGGAGGCTTCCGGGCATGGCTGGCCGAGCACGGGCTCCCCTTCGACTTCGTCCTCTACTCGCACTACGAGCGGCAGGTCGAGGACCTCGTCGCGGGCCGCATCGACGCGGCGTGGAACTCACCGCTGGCGTGGATCCGCGCACGCCGCCTGGCGGAAGCCGCGAACCGCCGGCTGACGCCCCTCGTCATGCGCGACACCGACCGGGACCTCACCTCCGTGATCGTGGTCCGCAGCGACTCGCCGTACAAGGACGTCGCGGATCTGAAGGGTGAGACCATCGCGGTCGGAGCCGTGGACTCCCCGCAGGCCACGCTCATCCCGTCCTCATTCCTGGCCGGATGCGGCCTGCGGCCGGGGGTGGACGTCTCGATCCGCAGGTTCGACGTGGGCGTCGGCCTGCACGGTGACCACATCGGAGGCGAACGGGACGCTGCCAGGGCACTGATGGCAGGTGAAGTGGCCGCGGCATGCATGATCGACTCCAACCACCTGCTGTTCGGGCGCGAGGGCACGCTGGCGGCGGGAAGCACACGGGTGCTGGCGCAGACCGCGCCCTTCGACCACTGCAATCTGACCGTCGGCGACACCGTGCCCGAGGAGGTGATGCGCCGCTTCGGTGATCTGCTCCTGTCCATGTCGTACGCGGACCCGCAGGTACGTCCCCTGTTCGACCTCGAGGGCCTGACCGTGTGGCAGCCGGGCCGGACCAGCGGATACGCCGCCTTGGAGGCCGCCGTCGACGAGAGCGGCTTCTACAGCGGGCGGGGTGCGGTCACGGCGGCGGGATACGCGCCATGACGCGGCACTTCCTGGACCTCGGGGAGCTCGGTTTCGAGCGCGGTGCGCACCTGCTCGTGCAGCGGGCGCTGCACGGACTGCATCCGGGGGCGGAACTGGCGGTCACCGGCCGGGACCCCGCCCTCCTGGTCCATCTTGAGGCATGGTGCCGCAAACAGGGACATCCGGTTCGGCGCGCCGACGACGCCGATGACGACGTCCGTGCGTGGGTCACACGTGGCCGTACCGACCTCGATCGCTGGGCTCACGCGGAACGGGCGGGCGGGCCGGCTCCGAGCGGCATCGTCGCCAGACCCGAACTCCACTGGGGACTGGCGGCACGCGGGGCGCTCGTCGAGCCGGGCGGACCGGAGATCAGTGCCGATCTCGTGGAGCGCGACTACGTGTGGGCCGACATCGCACCGAGCCTGTACGCGAGTGCGGCAGCTGCGCAGTGGGATCCCGGCAAGGCCGTGAGCTGGGACGCCGAGTTCAGCATCCCGCCGGAGATCGAGCAGGCGGTCGTGCAGGTCATGACCTTCCTCGTGGAGAACGAGCAGGCGGCCCTCGTGGTGCCCGCCCGCCTGCTCGCCCGGGTCCACCCGCACTTCAGAGAGGTCCTCCAGCTGCTGGCGGTTCAGGCGGCGGACGAGGCCAGGCACGTCGAGGTCTTCACCCGCCGGGCGCTGCTCACGGGAGGCCAGATGGGCACCTCCTCCGTGGGCGGCCGCGAGTCGCTCACGACCCTGCTCACCGAGCCGGACTTCTCGCTCGCCTCGTTCCTCCTCTCCGTCCTGGGGGAAGGCAGCTTCCTGAACCTGCTGACCTTCCTGGACAAGCACGCCCCCGATCCGGTGACGCGCCAGGTGGTCAGGCTCGCCCGGCAGGACGAAGCCCGCCACGTCGCATTCGGGGTCGCCCACCTGCAGCACCAGTCCGCGGTCGACTCCTCGCTGCGGGGCAGACTCCGCAGCGCGGTGGAGCACCGGCACCAGACGTTGATCACGAACTCCGGGCTGAACCAGGACGTGTTCGACGCGCTGGTCGTCCTGGCCGCGGGCGAATGGACGCCTCAGGGCATCGAGCGCGGGTACGCGGCCGTTCAGCGGCTGCAGGCGGAGATGGATGAAGGGCGGCAGCACAGGCTTGTCCGTCTCGGCTTCCCGCATGACGAGGCCGCCGAACTGTCCGCGTTGCACACGCGCAACTTCATGTAGCCCCGTGGTCGCCGCGGTCCCTCTGCGGTACCGCGGCCACGTCTCCACCGGGTGCCCTCGATGCCGGTGGCCGCACGTGTTCGGCCACCGGCTCGAAACCCTGACATAGGCGGATCCAGGCCGCCCGAGGCGCCGACGGAGCCACCGCGCCCGGCCGCAGGGCGATCTCACCGTCTTTCCCTCCTCCACCGCGCGCACATGTGAGACTGTCCGGCGGAGTCCGCGCCGCGCCGGCCCCGGCGGACGCGGTCGCGGCCGTCCGGCGGGAGCGGTCCGGTAGGCCGATGCCGGAGAACGGCGTGCTCCTGGGCTCCGTCCGGATCCGCACGACGCGGCGCAGGCGCTCGCGACGGGTGAGCCACATCGCCTCGGGGATGTGTCGAATCCGGTCGGCCGCCGTTCGTCTAAGGGGTAGGAGGTGGTGCACGTGAAGTACGTGTTGATGTTCGTGGAGACGGAGCAGTACAGGAAGGAGTGGGAGGCCAAGGACCAGGCCGAACGCGATGCGGCGTTCGAGAAGGTCGGCCGCTGGTTCGCCGAGCATGCCGCCAGCATCACCCACAGCACCCAGCTCCATCCCGCCGCGGCCGCGACCACGGTACGGCTGGAGAGCGGGTACGAGCCGATCGTCACGGACGGTCCCTTCCTCGAGGGCAAGGAGGTCGTCAGCGGTTACGTCGAAGCCGAACTCGACGACCTGGACGAGGCGCTGCGGATGGCACGCTCCTGGCCGGCCTGCCCTGTCGTGGAGGTACGGCCGGCGCTATGACCGCCGATGTCGCACACGACGTGCTGGCCCGCGTGGTGCGTGAGCACGCGGGCCGGCTCGCGTCGTCCCTGATGTCTCTGCTCGGCGACTTCTCCGCGGCGGAGGATCTGGTTCAGGACGCCGTCGAGACGGCGCTGCGGCGCTGGCCCGCCGAGGGCATACCCGACCGGCCGGATGCGTGGCTGTTCACCGTCGCCCGCAGGCGAGGGCTGGACGTGCTGCGTCGTGAGATGACCTACCGCGACAAACTCGCCCAGTTGTGCTGGCCTCCGCGGCCGGATCCGGACGACCGGCTCAGGCTGGTCTTCACCTGCTGCCATCCCGCGCTGTCACGGCAGGCGCAGATCGCGCTCACTCTGCGGGTCGTGTGCGGCCTGACCACCGCACAGATCGCCGCTGCGTTCCTGGAGCCCGAGGCCACCGTGGCGCAGCGGCTGTCCCGCGCGAAGAAGAAGATCGCCGGTGCGGGCATCCCGTACCGGCTCCCGGCCGAGGATGAGGTACCCGAACGCCTCGACGAGGTCCTCGCCGTCGTCTACCTCATGTTCAACGAGGGGTACCTCTCCAACGGCGGCCAACGCTCGCACTCCCGCAGCCTGGTCGACGACGCCGAGTGGCTCGCGGCGCTGCTGGCCGGATTGATGCCTCGCGAGCCGGAAGCCGCCGGGCTGCTCGCCCTGATCCGGTTGCACCGGGCCAGAGCCGCCACCCGGTTCGACGCGTCGGGCCGGCTGGTACTCCTGCCGGACCAGGACCGCTCGCTGTGGAACCGCGCTGCCATCGCGGATGCGACCGCGCTGCTGACCCGGGCCGCGCGTTCTCATCGAAGGCCGGGGCCCTACCAGCTGCAGGCCGCGATCGTCGCCTGCCATGCCGAGGCCGGCCGCTGGGAGGACACCGACTGGCCCCAGATCGTCGTGCTGTACGACATGCTGCTCCATCTGGCGCCCTCACCGGTGGCGAGACTGCACCGGGCCATCGCCCTGCGGTACGCCGCGGGGCCGGAGGCGGCGATGAAGGAGCTGGAGAGCCTGGAGGGGGACCTCGACCGGTATCCGCTCTACCACGCCGCACGTGCCGAGCTGCTGCGTGCCCTCGGCCGCCCGGCGGAGGCGCAGGACGCCGACCGGCGCGCACTCGCGATGACGGCCAACCCCGCTCAGCATGCGCTGCTGGAGGAACGGCTCGGCTGGGTGTAGGAGAAGCCGGGACACGGCCTGGCAGGATACCGGCGGCCGGAGGCGTCCGGTGTGTTTGCGCGGACGGGGCGGGGCCGTGCTCGAATCCGGATCAGGCGAGACGCCACGGTGCGTCCGGCACGGTGTCCCGCGCCGCCGCACCGACGCGCAGGGCGTAGGGCGGCCGGCCGGAGGGAACGGGCCCGAGACAGGCATGCCCGGTCAGGTGGCACCAGGCGGCGAGGTCGGGTGCGGTGTCACCGAGGAGGCCCTTCCTCCGGAGGCGGGTCGCTCACTCGCCCCCGCTCTCCACGGGCAGCCCCGCCACCTGCCATTCGAGCATGCCGTCGGCCAGCCGCTTGGCGTTCATGCCGTGACTGGTCAGGAGGCGGACCGCCTCCGGGGCGAACACACAGTAGGCGCCACGGCAGTAGGCGACGATCTCGGTGTCGGTCGGCAACTCGTTCAGCCGGTCCGGCAACTCGTCGATCGGGATGCAGACGGCTCCGGGGATGTGGCCGGCGTCGAACTCCTCGACGGGCCGGACGTCCAATACGGTGACCTGTCCCGCGGCCGCACGCTGGAGGAGTTCGTCCCGGGTGATCTCCTCGGTGTGCTCCCCCAGGTAGGCCGCCACGGCGGCCTGGACGTCCGCAAGATGCGTGGCGGCCACATTGCGCAGGCGCGCGTACAGGTCTATGACGTCGTCACCTGCCAGGCGGTAGAGCACGCGGGTGCCCTCCCGGCGGGTGGAGACGAGTCCTCCCTGCTTCAGGGTCTGGAGGTGAGCCGAGGTGCTCGTCACACCGAGACCCGCGGTCTGCGCCAGGATCTCGACACTCCGTTCCCCCTGTGCGAGCAGGTCGAGGAGCTCCAGGCGCTTGCCGTGACCGAGAGCTTTACCGACCCGGGCGATTTGGTCAAAGAGGGAGGCTTTCCTACGTGGATCTCCCACCATATAATCCTCCAAGGAGCAATGGATTAATGGATCCATGGAGGAGTATATCGTTTTTGATCGTCGATGTCCCCGTGTTCATTGCTTCGTCAAGTAGCCGCTGACAACGTCTGAGCCGGTCCGTGACGGTGCGACGCGCCCGAGCCGGATCCATGGCTCCTCTGCTGCAAGTTCGCGTGTCCGCACCGAAAAGATGATCACGTCTAGGTACAGCGGGAGCTCTGCACCATGTCAAAGACCGTTGCAGTCCTGGGGGCAGGCGTCGGAGGGCTGACCGTGGCCGGCCGCCTCCGCGAGCGACTTCCGGACGACGACCGCATCCTTCTCATCGACCGCTCCTTCGACGGGACCCTGGGACTGTCCCTGCTGTGGATCATGCGCGGATGGCGCGCCGCCGAAGACGTCCGGGTCCGGCCCACGGCAGCGGCGCTCCCCGGCGTGGAGATGATCGAAGCGTCGGTCAGGCTCATCGAGCCGGAGCGGCGTGTGGTCCGCACCGACGCCGGGGACTTCCACTGCGACGCCATGGTGATCGCGCTGGGTGCGGACCTGGCCCCCTCCTTGACTCCCGGGCTGGCCGAAGCGATCGAGGCGGGAAGCGCCGAGCAGTTCTACACCGCGGAGGGCGCGAGTTCCCTCCACGGGAAGTTGCGCGACCTGCGTGAGGGCCGGCTGGTGGTGCTGATCGCCGCACTGCCCTTCAAGTGCCCGGCGGCTCCCTTCGAGGCCGCGTTCCTCGCCGCTGACCTGCTGCGGGAGGAGGGGGTCGGCGATCGCGTCCGGGTGGACACGATCACGCCGGACCCCCTCCCGATGCCCGTCGCCGGCCCCGCCGTCGGTCGGGCTCTCGTCGGCATGCTCGATCGGTACGGCATCGGCTTCCTCGCGCAGCGGGCGGTGGAGAAGGTCGACGGTGACGCGCGTGAGCTGATCTTCAAGGACGGGAGCCGGGAGGGATTCGACCTGCTGGCCGTCGTGCCGCCGCACCGGCCGCCCGCCGCGGTGGCGGGCATGGGCGGCGGGGGATGGATCTCCGTCGACTCGCGCACGCTGGCCACCGGCATCGACGGGGTATGGGCGCTGGGCGATGCCACGCTGCTGTCACTGCCCAACGGCAAGCCGCTGCCCAAGGCGGCCGTCTTCGCCGAGGGAGCGGCGGACGTGATCGCCTCCGGGGTCGCTCGCCATCTCGGCTACGTGGCTCCGGAACCGTGGTTCACGGGGTACGGGTCCTGCTACATCGAACTGGGCGGCCACCAGGCGGCCAAGGGGGAGGGGAACTTCCTTGAGCCGCCGGCGCCCCAGGTGACGCTGTACGAGCCTTCTGCCCGCTTCCACCAGGAGAAGGCCGATCAGGAGGCCGACTGGCTCAAGCGGTGGAACGTCTAGCCCCGCGCTCATCCTCGGTTCGAAAGAGAAATGGTGGGAAATGCCTCCGCATAAGATGAGCACCGTGCTTGCCGGGTTCGCCCGCGTAGCCAAGGCCATGGCGAACCCCGTCCGGCTCCATCTGCTCGATCTGCTGTCCCAGGCAGAGCGCAACGTCGAGGATCTGGCCGCCGCCGCGAACGTTCCCATCGGGAACACCTCCGCCCAGCTGAAGGTGCTGCGGGACGCCGGGCTGGTGTGCAGCCGGAGGGAGGGCACACGGATCTACTACCGGCTCGCGGGTGACGACGTCGTCTCCCTGTACGCCGTCCTCCGCGAGGTCTCCCAGCACCGCCTGGCCGCCGCTGAGGTCCTGAGCGTCGGCCACGTCGGCTCGGCGCAGTCTTCCGGCATCGTCACCCGAGAGGAACTGCTCCGCAGACTGTGGGACGACAGAACTGTGCTCATCGATGTACGGCCGACCGTGGAGTACCATTCCGCGCACCTTCCCGGAGCGATCTCCGTACCTCTCGAAGAGCTCCGTTCCCGGGTCGACGAAGTGCCCGTGGGCAGCGAGGTCGTCACCTACTGCCGGAGCGCTCATTGCCTCCTGGCCCAGGAGGCGGTCTGGTTGCTCAGGGCGCATGGCCGATGCGCACGCCGGCTGGAGGAGGGGATGCTGGAATGGCGCCTGCACCGTCTTCCGGTGGAATCCCAGGAAACGCGGCGCCATGCTCCGCCCCAGCGCCCACGCGAGTACGTCCATGCCGTGGCGCGGAGCGCGTAGGAGCCGCCGGCCAATATGACAGTTGACGCTAACGGAAGTGGATGCTTATGATCGATTAATCTTCGGTCAAACCGCCCTCGGCCAGGTCCTGTCGGCGGATGCGAGGTGGGCGAGTTGGCACCCCCACGATGGAGCCGGGCGTCACCCTGCGGGGGCCCGGCCGGCCGCAAGGGAGGCCGGGCAGGCGATGGAGCGCGGCGGTCCGCAGGTCACTGGCTAGAATCGAAGCCATGAGCGCGGACCTCGATGACGTGCTGCGAGCCATCGCTGAGCCTCGCAGGCGTGCGATCCTGCGCCTCGTGGCCACTGAGGAGCTGCCCGCGGGGCGCATCGCCGAGCATTTCGACGTCACCCGCTCCGCGGTCTCCCAGCACCTTCAGGTGCTCAAGGACGCTGGTCTGATCGTCGAGCGCCGTGACGGCACCCGCCGGATCTACCGGGCCAGCGAAGGGGCCCTGGCGCAGCTTCGCGACCTCGTCGAGTCGCTGTGGCGCGACAGCATGATGAGGGCGCGTGACGCTGTCGAGGGTGTCGATACGCAAGTGCGCGATGAGTCAGCGGTGAGTTGACGGATCTGGCAGACTGGGAACGCCGTTCCGACGTTCGCTGGGGTCACGCCGATGAAAAGCTCGACTGGGGTGGAGCCGATCCGTCACGCCGTCACGGTTGAGGCGGATCAGGAGCGCACCTTCGGAACCTTCACCAGGCGACTGGTGACATGGTGGCCCATTGATTCCTTTGCCATCGAGCCGGGAAACGTTCAGGACGTCTGTCTTGAAGAGCACGTCGGCGGGCGGATCTACGAAGTCCTGCAGGACGGCAGGGAACGCGACTGGGGTCGTATTCTGCGCTGGGAGCCGCCGGCTCTGGTGGCTTTCACGTGGGAGGTGATTCAGGGTCCTGCGTTCACCGAGGTCGAATTGGTGTTCAAGCCGCTCGGCCCTTCGCTGACCCGTGTGGAAATGACGCACAAGGGCTGGGAGAACCTTTCTCCGATGCTCATGGGCCACTATCTGGCGCACCGGTCGGGATGGTCTCTGATCCTGGGGCGTCTCCAGTCGGCTCTCTCGGCTTAGCCGTCACGGCCTGCTCCCTTCTTCCTGCATGCCCTGACCTGCCCGGCCGTCGCGGCGTGCAGCGGACCGCTTGGCAGCGTCTGCCAGTCGCGCTCTTGACTGTTGCCGAAAATTGACATTGCATTCGGCTTCCAACCGCCTTTCCTTGATCGGATCATTTCCGCGGGCGCGCACGGTGACTGATCCACAGCGGCGCATTATTCAAAAGATTATTATAAATTTCGTTTTGCCTGGCAGTGTCCTTATCGCGGAATTTGTGTTGACATTTACCGGTCGGTGTTATTAGTTGCCTTTCAGACCTCCCTCTGATGCAACGGGGTTTGATGATGGCTCCTTCCGGCTCATTCCTGAGATCGTTGCTGCGGCGGCCGCTCACGCTCGACGTCGACGATCTCGACCTCGGCAGGCGAGGCTTCGCATCCGCCTCCCCGCAGGCCCGACCGGCTCTCGACGCCGCCGTGACGAGCTTCGCCGCCGGCTACAACGCCGCACTCGTACGGGAACCCGACGCGCTCACCTTCACGCATCTCGACCCCGGCCTACGCGGTTTCGCGTTCGAGGGCGCCGCGATGAGCACCGCGCTCCTGGACCTGCTCACCGGCACGAGAGGCCGCCGGCTGCTCGCCCTGCAGAGGGGAGACGGCCGGCGCTACGTCCACCTCATCCAGGTCGGGGCGGGCTGGGCCTTCGCGCGTATGCGGCTGAGGCCGTGGACCGGTGTCCGATCCGACCAGCCGCTGCTGCGGTGGCTGGCCTGGGACGGCTGGGGATTCCACCAGGCGTTCTTCCGGCCCGCTCGCGTCTTCGCCGGTCGCGTCGAGCGGACCGTCGAAGGCCGTTTTTTGCCCATACGGGATCAGGGAGCCGGCCGGGCCCTGTGGTTCTACGCGGGAGCCGACCCCGCGCGGATCGCCGCCACCATCAGGACCTTCCCTGCAAGCCGCCGTGCCGATCTGTGGGCGGGCATCGGCCTGGCCGCCGGCTACACCGGTGCGCAGACGGTGGACGTCCTGGACCGGCTGATCGGGGAGTCGGCGGGCTACCACGAGCACCTCGCCCAGGGGGCGGCCTTCGCCGCCAAAGCGCACCATCTGGCTGAATCCGTCACTGCGCAGGTGGCGACCGCCGTACGGACTCTCACCGGAGCCGAACCCGAGATCGCGGCCGGGTGGACCGATGACGCACTGCACGCCGTGCCCGACCGGCAGGTGACAGCGCAGGACTACCAGCAGTGGCGGGCCCGGATCCGCCATGCCTGGAGCCTGCACACACGAGGGGTGACCAGGTGAGAAGCCGTATCAAGACCAGACTGACCCAGTTCTGCGCGGCCCTTCTGGTCATCGGCGGCTGGCAGGTCGCCCGGCTCCCCGAGGCGTCCCCCGCCACCGTCGCTTCACTGGCGAAGGACTTCTCCTTCGAGAAGCTGCCGCTGAACGAGGCCGCCACGACCCGCGACATCCGTACCGTGGCACCCGCCTACGAGAAGATCAACCACTGGATCTCCTCGCTGGGGGCCGCTGTCGCCCTGGCCGACTTCGACGCCAACGGCCGCGCGGACGACGTCTGCCTCGTCGACCCGCGGGACGAGTCGGTCACCCTGCGACCGGCTCCCACCACCGGCGACCGGTTCGCCCCCGTCGCACTCGAACCGTCCGGTCTCCCGTACGACTCGACGATGGCCCCGATGGGCTGTGTGCCCTCCGACTACAACGAGGACGGGCGGACGGACGCACTGGTCTACTACTGGGGCCGCTCGCCGGTGCTCTTCCTCAGGAACGCCCAGCCCGTCGCGTCCTCCTCCTTCACCCGGCAGGAGCTCATCCAGCCCTTCGAGGTCTGGAACACCAACGCGATCTCCCTCGCCGACTTCGACGGTGACGGCCACACCGACATCGCCTTGGGCAACTACTTCCCCGACGGAGCCCGGGTGCTGGACCCGGAGGCCGACCAGCCCGAACTTCAGATGCAGGACTCGATGTCGGCCGGCTACAACGCCGGGCGCAACCGCGTGCTGCTCTTCCGGGAGGCGCAGGGCGGCACGGTCCCCCAGGCGCGCTTCACCGAAGCCACCGGGGCGCTCTCACCCGAGATGGCGAACGGGTGGACACTCGCCATGGGGGCCCAGGACCTGGACGGTGACGGGCTGCCGGAACTGTACGTGGCCAACGACTTCGGCCCCGACCGGCTGCTGCGCAACGTCTCCACACCGGGGAAGCCGCGGTTCCAGGTGATGGAAGGAGTGCGGCACTTCACCACCCCCAAGTCGAAGGTGCTGGGCAGGGACTCGTTCAAGGGCATGGGCGTCGCCTTCCCGGACCTCAACCTGGACGACGTCCCCGACATGGTGGTCAGCAACATCACCGAGGACTACGCGCTGCACGAGAGCAACTTCGCCTGGGTCAGCACACGCAGGAAGGTGCTGGGCGAGGACGGAACCGCCTTCTACGACGACCGCAGCGAACCTCTGGGCATCTCCCGATCCGGCTGGGGCTGGGACCTGAAGACCGGGGACTTCGCCGGGGACGGCCGGGTGCAGATCCTGCAGGCCACCGGGTTCATCAAGGGCACCAGCAACCGCTGGGCGGAACTGCAGGAACTGGCGATGACCAATGACGAACTCCTCAAGAACCCCGACATGTGGCCGCGCTTCGGCCCTGGAGACGACCTGTCCGGTGACGATCCCGACAGGTTCTTCGTCCAGGCGCCGGATGGCAGGTTCCACGACATCGCCGCCCGGCTGGGGGTCGACAACGCCGGACCCACCCGGGGAATCGCGCTGGCGGACATCGATCACGACGGACGGCTCGACTACGCCGTGGCCAACCAGTGGCGGCAGTCCTTCCTCCACCACAACAACCGCAGCACCCGCCACCCCTTCCTGGGGATCCGGCTCATGCGTCCGGCAGCGGCGTGCGGCGAGACGACCGGGACGTCGGTGACTCCGGCGATCGGCGCCACCGCGCACGTGGGCTCGGGTGCGGCCGGGACCAGAACGGCGCAGGTGTACCCGGCCGCAGGCCACGCGGGCGTGTCGTCACCCGAACTCCTCTTCGCTCTCGACGGCAGAGCCACGGCCGCGAACGTGACCGTCACCTGGCGCGACGCCTGCGGCACCCGCCACAACGCCGGCCTCTCGCTGACCCCGGGCTGGCACACCGTCCTGCTCACGTCCGACGGCTCAGCACAGGAGATCACCCGATGACACCTGCATCCGACCCCCGCACGAGCGCACTGCGCCGGTTCGCCGTGTCGATCACCGTCTTCAACGTGCTGGGGCACACCGTCCTGGGCTTCGAACAGGCGTATGCCACGCCGCTCGCCGCCCTCGCGGTGGCCTACGCCCTGGAACTCGGCCTCGAGAGACTCGACGCCACGGTGAACGGGCGGCCGGTCAAATACGCCGGAGGCTGGATCCGGCTGCTCGACTTCCTGCTTCCCGCGCACATCAGCGCCCTGGCCTGCGCCATGCTGCTGTACGCCAATGACCGCCTCGCGCCGGTGATCCTCGCCGTCATCGTGGCCATAGCCTCGAAATACCTGATCCGGGTACGGCTCAACGGCTCCTTCCGGCACGTGCTCAACCCCTCCAACACCGGCATCGTCGTGGTGCTCCTGGTCTTCCCCTGGGTCGGGATCGCGCCGCCCTACCACTTCACCGAATGGGTGAGCGGACCACTGGACTGGGTCATCCCGGCCGTCATCCTCGTATCGGGCACCGTGCTCAACGCCATGCTCACCAAGAAGATGCCGCTGATCCTCGGCTGGGTGGGGGCATTCGCCGCGCAGGCCGTGATCCGTACGGCGATCGACGGGACGGCCACGGTGACGGCGTTGACCGTCATGACGGGAACCGCGTTCGTGCTCTTCACCAACTACATGATCACCGATCCGGGCACGACCCCCGTCAAGCCGGGACGCCAGGTGCTGTTCGGAGTCGCGGCCGCCGCCGTGTACGGGCTTCTCGTGCACTTCCACATCACGTTCGGCCTCTTCTTCGCCCTGGTGATCGTGTGCGCCGTCCGAGGCGCGGCGCTCGCGGCCGTCTCCCTGCACCGGCGCCGCGGCGAGGCGGTGTCCGCCCCGGCACGTGAGACCTCAGCCCCGAGTCACATCCCGAGCCTCGCGCCCGAAGCCGTGAACAGGACGTGAACTGATGTACGAACCCATCGCGATCGTCGGTGCCGCCTGCCGGTATCCCGATGCCAGCAGTCCCGACGAGCTGTGGGAGACGGTGCTGTCCGGGCGGAGAGCGTTCCGGCCTCTGCCGCCTGGACGGCTCAACCTCGCCGACTACGCCGCCGACGACGCCGACGGGACCTACGCCAGGTTCGCCGCCGTGTTGGAGGGCTGGACCTTCGACCGGGCCCGGTTCCGGGTCCCGGGAGCCACCCATCGGGTCACCGACGCCGCACACTGGCTCGCCCTGGAGGTCGCCGCCGACGCGCTCGCCTCCGCCGGGTATCCCGAGGGCCGCGGACTCGACCGCGATCGTGTGGGTGTCGTCATCGGCAACAGCATGAACGGGGAGTTCAGCCGCGCGGCCGGCCTGCGGTTGCGCTGGCCGTACGTGCGCCGGGTGGTCCAGCAGGCGCTGACCGCCGAAGGCTGGACTCCTGAAGCCCAGGCGCGTTTCATCGCAGGCCTTGAGCAGGCGTACAAAAGCCCTTTCCCGGAGCCGAATGACGAGATGCTGGCCGGAGGGCTGGCCAACACCATCGCCGGTCGGATTTGCAACCACTTCGACCTCCACGGCGGCGGCTACACCGTCGACGGAGCCTGCTCCTCGTCCCTGCTCTCCGTCATCACCGCGGCAGGCGCCCTGCGCGCGGGGGACATCGATGTGGCGATCGCCGGCGGTGTCGATCTGAGCCTCGACCCGTTCGAGCTCGTGGGATTCGCCCGCACCGGTGCGCTCGCCGCATCGGCGATGCGGGTCTACGACGCCGCCCCCACCGGTTTCTGGCCGGGCGAAGGCTGCGGCATGGTGGTCCTGATGCGGGCCGATGACGCGATCGCGGCCGGTCGACCGCCGTTGGCGCTGATACGCGGCTGGGGCGTGTCCTCGGACGGCAGAGGAGGGATCACCCGGCCGGAGCGGGCAGGGCAGCTGCTCGCCGTCCGCCGCGCCTACGAACGGACGGGGTTCGGACCGGAGACCGTAGCCCTGTTCGAAGGGCATGGAACCGGGACGGCCGTGGGCGACGCCGTGGAGATCACCACTCTGATCGAGGCGCAGCGCGGCATGAGAGTCCTCGGCCCCGCCGCGCTGGGGTCGGTCAAAGCCAACATCGGCCACACCAAGGCCGCGGCAGGTGTGGCCGGGCTCCTGAAGGCCACCATGGCCCTGCACCGGCAGGTGATCCCGCCGACGACGGGATGCGAGGAGCCGCACGAACTGCTGAGCGCTCCCGCGGTGCCGTTGCGCACGGTCCGCGATGCCGAGATATGGCCCCAGGACGCTCCGCTGCGGGCCGCGGTGAGCGCCATGGGCTTCGGCGGTATCAACACGCACCTGGTCCTGGAGTCGCCCGCACCGCGTCGGCGTCCCGTTCTCACCTCCAGGGAACAGCGCACCGCCCGGCGCAGGCTCGGCCATGAGGTGTTCGTCTTCGGGGCGGCCTCACGCGAGGAGCTCGTCGCACAACTCGACCGGATGATCTCCGTCGCCGGTTCGATGTCGTTCGCCGAGCACGTGGATCTGGCCGCCGGCCTGGCGCGGACGGCGGCCGGCGCCCGCCATCCCCACCGTGCCGCCGTCGTGGCGGCGGATCCGGAGCAGCTGGCCCGCAGGGCGCGGCAGGCCGTACGCATCGTCACGGAGCACGGGAACGACGGCCTCGTCACGTCACCGGGGATCTCTGTCGCGAGCGGCCTCTCCGGAAGGGTGGGCCTGCTGTTCACGGGACAGGGCGCCCCGCTGCCGTCAGGGCCCGGCGCGCTTGGCGCCGTCGCTCCTGACACCGCGGGTCTCTTCGGCGATGTCTCCTCCTCGGACGGCACCGCCGACACGGCCGTGGCCCAGCCCGCGATCACCAAAGCGTCCCTGGCGGGTTTGCGCTGGCTGAACCGGCTGGGCGTCGAGGCGCGGGGCGCGGTCGGGCACAGCCTGGGCGAGATCACCGCCCTGCACTGGGCCGGAACTCTCTCCGAAGACGACACCGTGGCCCTGGTCACGGCCCGGGGCCGCATCATGAGCGACCACGGAGCGCCCTTCACCGGGATGGTCTCGATCATCTCCGGGCCGGAACCGCTCGAGGACCTCCTCTCCGGCACCGAAGCCGTCGTCGCCGCAGACCACGGAGCCGCGCACGTGGTGGCGGGTCCGGTGCGGGATCTGGAGAAGATCATGGAGCGGTGCCGCGGACGGAACGTCGTCGCCAAGCGGTTGAGCGTCAGCCACGGGTTCCACTCGCCCGCTTTCGCCGCGGCCGAGCCCCGGTTGGCGTCCTACCTCGACAAGGTCGCCCTGGGAGCCCCGGTCCGTCCGGTGTACTCCACGGTCAGCGGGGAGCGCCTCGACGCCGGCGCCGACCTGCGCCGGCTGCTCACCGTACAGCTGACCTCGCCGGTCTTGTTCCGCCAGGCCGTATCGGAACTGGCGGGCAGCTGCGACCTGTTCATCGAGGTGGGCCCGGGACGGGCGCTCGCCTCGCTCGCGGGTGACATCACGGGGCTCCCGGCCTTCTCCCTGGACATCGGGGCGCAGACAGGCGCGGAGCTGTGCCAGGCGGCCGGAGTGCTGTACGCCTCGGGCGCCGTGGACGACCTGCGGCCGATGTTCGCCGAGCGTTTCCACCGGGACTTCGATCCGTGGCGTGATCCCGAGTTCCTGGAGAACCCGTGCGAGCGCGCTCCGGAGCCCTTACTCCTGCCCGATGCGCCGCTTCCCGATGCTCCTCGACCCGTGATCGATGACCACGACCTGGACGGGGACGTGCCCTCCGTGGTGCGGGCGCTGGTGGCCGCGGCCGTGGAACTGCCCGCCGACGCCATCGGCGACGACGACCGCCTGCTGAGCGATCTGCATCTGAACTCCCTGCGGGTGGTCCAGCTCGCCGCGCAGGCGGCCGCGGCCTGCCGGCGTGCCGTCCCGGTGGAACCGCTGGTGCTGGCCGACGCGTCGGTGGCGGAACTGATCCAGTTGATCGAGACCCTCCCCCCGGCCGGTGACGACACACACGAGCCACCCGTGCCTGCAGGAGTGGCCGACTGGCACCGGATCCTGGTGCCTCGCCGCGAACCGGTCGATCTGGGAGCGGAGGGCATCGACCACACCTGGCGCGTCTGGGGAAGAGGCCCCCTGCGGGCCGAGGTGGAGCCGCTCCTCCACACCGACGACTGGCAGCCCTCGGCCGAGCTGTTCTTCCTGCCGGAGGACCCCGGCGACGAGGACATCGCAGGACTGCTCGACGTGACGCGGGCGGCGGTTGAGAAGGCGACCCCGCTCACCGTGGTCGACCACGGGGACACGGCCTCCGGATACCTGGCCACGGTCCGCCAGGAGCACCCTGACCTGGAGATCCGATGGGTGGGCGGCGCCTCCGCCGCCTCCGCCGCCGCGGTCGTGCGCATCCTGGCGTCGTCTGCGGCCGGCCATCCGGAACTCGTGATCGACGAGAACGGTCGGATCTGCACCCTCGCACACGTTCCCCTGCCGTCCCCGGACAGGCAGGAGCCGTTGCTCGACGCCGATGGCGTCGTCCTCGTCACGGGAGGCGGCAAGGGCATCGGGTTCCAGACAGCCCGTGCCCTGGCACGGCTGAGCGGGGTACGGCTCGCACTTCTGGGACGCAGCAGACCGGAAGACGACGGTGAACTGAGCGCGAACCTCTCCCAGCTTGACGGCATGGGCATCCCCTACGTCTACGTGAGCGCCGATCTCGGTGACCCGGCCGCCGTGAACCGCGCGGTCCGCAGGATCACCGGAGAACTCGGGCAGATCACTGCGGTCGTCCACAGCGGGGGAATCAACCACCCGAAGCGGTTCACGGAACTGAGCCCCGCCGACTACGCCGAACACGCCGCGCCGAAGTACCACGGCCTGCGCGCGCTCGTCGACGCCCTCGACCGTGCGTCCCTGCGCCTGCTGGTCACGTACGGGTCGGTCATCGGGAGGTTCGGCCTGCCCGGGGAGGCCCACTACGCCCTCGCCAACGGCCGCATGCGGGAACTGGTCCGCGTGCTCGCCCGCGACCTGCCGGGATGCCGGGTCTGCAACATCGACTGGACCGCATGGTCCGGCGCCGGCATGGGGGAACGGCTCGACGTCCTCGACGGCCTCATGCGGGCCGGCGTGGTACCGCTGCCGGTGGAGACCGGCATCGGGCTGCTGCGGAACCTGCTCGCGGCGCGCCCGGCGGAGCCGTCCGTCGTCGTCACCGGCCGCCTCCCCCAGCTGGACCGCCCTCAGGCCGCGGCGGGTCGCTCCTACCTCCGCCGGGTACGCACCATGGTCCCCGGGATCGAACTGGTGGCGGAGACGGCGCTCGACGCCGGACGCGACCCCTATCTCCTCGACCACCGCATCGACGGCCTCATGGTGCTCCCGGCCGTCTGCGCCGTCGAGGCCATGGCGCAAGCCGCCGCCGCGCTGACCGGGCGCACCGTGAGCGGTCTGCGGGACTGCCGGTTCGACCGGCCGGTGATCGTCCCGGAGGGGGCGGCCCGGATCATCAGAATCTGCGCTCTCACCGGCGACGACGGTGAGGTGGAGGTCGTCGTCCGCAGCGACGAGACCGGATTCGCCGTCGACCACTTCTCCGCCCGGATGTCGTTCTCCCCGCCGGAACCGCTGGATGTCCCCGCTGTGCGATCGACCCTGCCGCCGCATCGAGGACGTGATCTCTACGGCCCCGTGTTCTTCCACGGCCCGCTCTTCCAGCGGCTGCGCACCTACGACCACCTGCGGGCGACGGCGTGCACGGCCGTTCTGGAGGGGGAGGGCCGATGGCGGTTCGGCCCGGGCGTCCACGGCGGGCTCGTGCTCGGTGACCCCTCGGTGAACGACGCCGCGGTCCACGTCCTCCAGGCGTGCGTGCCGAACCGGCGCCTGCTGCCCGTGGGGTGCGACGCCTTCACCGTCCGCTCCGGATCCCACGACGGCGGCGACCTGATCCTCAGCGCGGTCGAGCGCGGGCACGCGGGAGCGGAGTACACCTACGACGTGATCGTCCGTGATCGCGACGGAGAACCCGTGATCACCTGGACGGGCCTCCGCCTCCGCGACGTCGGCCCGATCGAACCGGATGAGGGGTACCCGGACGTCCTCATCGGTCCCTATCTCGAACGGAGCCTGGGAGGGCTGCTGCCCGACACCCCTGTCGCCGTCGAGGTCCGCGCCAAGGAGGAGGGGAGGACCGCGGGCAGGGCGGGTCAGCGCTCCGTCCTGCCGGACCTGACGGTCGGCCGCAGCCACCTGGACGGGCTGGTGTTGCAGGTCAGCGGTTCCGTACCGCTGACCTGCGACTGGGAGTGGGTGGCGGACGGCTCCGAGCGCCCGCCGGTGGAGAGGTTCTGGGCCGGGCATGCCGCCCAGATCGTCAAGCTGACCGGTGAGCCGGAGTCCCATGTGCTCACCCGGCTCTGGACCGCACGCGAGTGCATGGCCAAGTCCGGCCGCGCGGCCGCTCAATCACCTCTGATCGTGCAGGGGGTCTACGAGCAGGGCTGGCTCCTGCTGCGCAGCGGAGACGACCGCCTCGCTTCCGTGGTGATCCCCCTGGGAGGCGAACGGCGCCTCGCCGCGGTAACCGTCATGCTGAAGGGAGGCTCATGAGGCCCTACTTCGCCTACGAGCACCTGGTGACCTTCGCGGACACCAACCTCGTCGGCAACGTCTACTTCGCCAACTACCTCGCCTGGCAGGGGGCGTGCCGGGAGCGGTTCCTGGCGGCGCACGCCCCCGGTGTGCTGCGGGACCTCGCCGGGGACCTCGCCCTGGTCACGGTGTCCTGCTCGTGCGAGTTCTTCGCGGAACTGACCGCGTTCGACACGGTGTCGATACGGATGTCCCTGCGCGACATCGACGTCAACCGCATCGTCATGGACTTCGACTACTTCCGGCTCAACTCCGGTCCCGGCCAACTCGTGGCCCGCGGGACCCAGACGGTCGCCTGCATGAAACGGACGGGAGACGAGCTGGTCTCCGTGGACGTCCCGCCGGAGCTGTACCACGCCCTGGCGGCCTATGCCGGCGCGATGGAGCACCGCTGACGCGCATGAGCGCATGAGAAGGAGACGCACATGGCGGGTACGCGCCTGCCGGATACCCCTTACGACGACCAGGGCCTTCCCTTGGCGCTCGGTGTCATCGGCTGCGGCGCGATGGGCGCCGCCCTCGCGGAGCTGTTCTCCGCACGGGGGTTCCCGGTGCACCTGGCAGGGGGGAGACGACGGACCGCGGAGGCCTTGGCGGCACGGCTCCCCTCCGCCGTGGCGGCGGATCCGGAGACGGTCGCGGCCATGGCGCGACTGCTCATCCTCGCGACGCCGGTCCACGCCAGTCGTACGGAGGTCGCCCCGCGCATCGGCCACCTTCTCGGCGGCAAGGTGCTCGTGGACGTCTCGAACCCGCTCCCGTCCGACCTGCACGGCACCGGATACCACTCGGCGGCCGAGCTGATCGCGGACGCCTTCCCGAAGAGTCCGATCGTCAAAGGACTGAACTGCGTATCGGCACGCCAGGTCCGTGCCTTCGCCCGCGGAGGTCCGCCGCCCACCGTCCCCGTCACCGGAGACGACCGCGAGGCGAAGCAGTGCGTGACCCGGCTCCTCCGCACGGCCGGGTTCGACGTGGCCGACGCCGGGCCGCTACGCAACAGCAGGTGGATCGAGGGCCTGACCGAACTGCTGCGCCGGATCGGACAGGAAGAGGGGCTGGGCGACGCGGTGGGATTCCGGCTGCTGAGGCTCGGCGGTGAGCCCCCGGAGGACGCATGGCAAGACAGCCGGACATCCGGTCCGGCATTCGTACCGCGGAAGGAGAACCGAACGTGACCGACATCGGAACCGTGACAGCCCGATCCTCCACGGGGCCGGGAGCGGTGCCCGTACGACGGGGGGTCGTCATCGGGCTGAGCGCCCTGGGAGGCTTCGCGCTGACCGTCCTGTGGTCGGCCCCCTTCGTCGACAAGGTCATCGGCGACGGAGTGACCAGCGCGATCCTCGGTCACGAAGCGGCCGAAGCGCCGATGACCAGCGCGCTCGCCGGCATCGCCTTCGCCTTCGCGAGCGGTCTCGGGGGGACGTTCACCGCGTGCAACATCGCCGCGCTGGGAGCCGTCGCGCCGCTGCTCGGTCAGCAGCGCTCCCTGCGCAGCCGGTTCGCGCAGACGCTGCCACCCCTCGGCTGGCTCGCCGCCGGGATGGCCGCCGTGTCCGCCGTCTACGGGGTCGTCGCCGCGCTGTTCGGCACCCACCTGCCGCAGTACTCGACCGCCACGGCGAGCAGCGGTCTATCCCCCCGCCTCGTTCAGTCGATGGTGGTCTTCGGGGTGATCGGCCTCATCCTGTGCTACCTCGGCCTCGCGGCGCTGAAGATCGTCAAGGATCCGCTGGAAGGCGTGGAACGGCGCTTCCCCCACATCCGCTCCCTCGTGATGGGCCTGCTGATCGGCGCGTTCCTCATCGGCCGCCCGTTCGGGCTCTACCGGCAGCTCTTCCGCGACGTCGCCGACAGCGGCAATCCCCTGTACGGGGCCTTCGCCTTCGTCACCCAGTCCCTGGGGAACATCGTCGTCCTGGCCGTCGTCTTCCTGCTCCTGTCGGTCGCCGCAGGAGGCCGCGTCCAGCGCTGGATCACGGCCAAGCCGGGCCGCGCCGCCGTGATCACAGCCTCGGCCTTCCTCGTGGCCGGCGTGTTCACCTTCCTCTACTGGGACGTCCGGCTCCTCGCCCGGACGGGCGTCATCTGGTACCCGACGATCACCTGGTACTGATCGAATCACTACTCCTCCGGAGACCGCACATGGCGACGCACAGCATCCCCCGGATCTCCCCGGGGCTCAACGGACGGCACCACCGCACCGCACTCGGCCTCTACCTGCTGATCGTGCTGGGCCACTGGGCCGAGCACCTCGCACAGGCCTTCCAGATCTACGCCCTCGGGTGGCCGGTCCACGAGGCGAGGGGAGTGCTGGGCATCCCCTTCCCCTGGCTGGTCCACTCGGAGTGGCTGCACTACGGGTACGCGCTGCTCATGCTCATCGGCCTGATCATCCTGCGTCCCGCCTTCGCCGGACGGGCGCGGACCTGGTGGAACGTCTCGCTGGCACTCCAGGTGTGGCACCATTTCGAGCACCTGCTCCTGCTCGGCCAGGCGCTGACCGGAGCGAACCTCCTGGGCCGCCCGACGCCCACCAGCCTGATCCAGCTGCTCATCCCGCGGGTGGAGCTCCACCTGTTCTACAACGGGATCGTCTTCGTGCCCATGGTGATCGCGATGATCCTGCATCTGCGCCCGTCCCCGCAGGAGCGCTCCGCGATGACGTGCACGTGCGCACCTGCTCCCGCGTGACCGTACCGGGGCCTCCCGGACGGAGGCGGGACCGCCGCGCGCCCCGGCGGTGACGGGGAGGTCCCCGTCGTGCCGCTCCTTCCCGGAAGGAGCGGCACGACGGTCTTCGCCGGGGGCGGTCATCTCCGGTAGGGCAGCTGGGTCTGGGGGTTGAACTCGTCATGACGGACGAGCTTGGCGGTGACGGTACGGAGGTCCCGTATGTCGATCACGTCCAGGCCCTTCTGCGTGTCGGTGACGTAGACGTGACCGTTGTAGTAGTAAGCCGACCACGCTCCTCCGAGCACCAACTGCGTCGGGGAGAGCGGACCCCGGTCGAAGTGGGCGATCTCATGCGGTCGGCGTGCGTCGGTGAAATCCCAGACCGACACCCCTCCCTGGTACCAGGCCTGCACCATGATGTCGCGGCCCACGGCCGGCACCAGTGATCCGTAGTGGGCGACGCAGTTCTCCGTGGCGGTCTGGTGCCGCGGAATCTTGTAGTAACTCTGCAGGACCAGGGTGCGCCGGTCGCCTCTGCCCTTGATCGCGTACACGGCGTTGGCACCTCTGGTGGGTCCCACCGCCTCATTGCAGGTGGCGGCCAGGCCGCCCCCCAGCTCGTCGGTGAACACCACCTTGTCGCCGCGGCTGTTGAACACGGCCGAGTGCCAGAAGGCGAAGTTCACCGAGTCGCGCTCGGAGGCGATGACATGCGGCCGCTCCCGATCGGAGATGTCGATGAGGACGCCGTCGCCCATGCAGGACCCCGCGGCCAGGTCCTTCCCGAGGTGGACGGTCAGGTCGTGGCAGCCGGTGGTCGGATACCAGGTGGCTCCGCCTCCAGGGTTCCCACCCCCGGGGAACAGGACGGGCTCGGCGACGACGGCGGCGCCGGCCGGATCGTCCAGCGGGACCTTGATGATGGTGATCTTGTCGTGCGGCGGCCGGCAGCCGGGGAGCGAGGTGCCGGGGAGATGGTAGGAGGACACGTAGACGTACACGGCGCCGCGGTTGCGTCCCTTCCCCGGGACGAGCGTGTGCGTGTGGGATCCGCAGGGCGTCTCCACCGAGGCCACGTACCGCGGATGCGAGATGTCGCTGATGTCGAAGATCTTCATGCCCTCCCAGGAGTCTCCGTTCGGTGCCGCCCCGGGGGAGCTCTGGCAGGAGTCGTCGCTGCGGGGGTCGTCCGTGGACAGGAAGAGCAGGTTCCCGGTCACCGACACGTCGTTCTGGGCCCCGGGGCAGATCACCTGGGTGACGAGCCGGGGAGAGCGCGGGTCGGCGATGTCGTAGACGGTGAATCCGCCGAAGTTGCCGGCGATCGCATGGGTTCCGGTGAAGGCCAGGTCCGTGCTGGGGGAGAAGGGGGTGTCCAGCGGCGGCTGTCTGGCGATGTTCGCCAGGTGCCTGATGTTCCTGCTGCGGATGATGTCGTCATCCGCTCCGCCGCCCGCCGAAACGGCCGTGACACCGCCGAGGGCCAGCAGGACGGCCAGCGGCAGCACGGACGCGACACGGGCCCACCGCCGGCGCGCGGCGCGAGGAGGTGGTCCGGCGCTCTCTCGCCTCCCGGGATTGCTTGTCTCCATGAACCAAGTGGATTACTTTATAAATATATAGTCAATAGCTTCCGGATCCGGGTGGTCCGGCGCGGCCGAGGTTGTGCGGCCCCTCTCTGCGGTACCCCGAATGACAGTTGACGCTTTCGAAAGGGAAGACTAACGTTCTGAGTCACGCAGTGATCCGCAGGTCACCGAGCCGGCGCGGTCCACGAGCCGGTTACCGGTGCGCGACCGGATCCGGAGACCTGTGACATGAGGCGCTGCTCGTACTGCCAATCTGTCTGGTTGGAGTAGCCATGACCGTCAGTGATAATTCCTTGCCGGCCTACTCACGGGACCGACAGCGCTGGACTCTGGTCCTCGCCTCGTTCGCGTCCTTCATGGTCGGCCTCGACGTGCTGGTCGTGACGACCGCGCTGCCCACCCTGCACGAAGAGCTCGGCGCGGGGGTCTCCGGTCTGGGCTGGACCGTCAGCGCCTACGAGCTCGGCTTCGCCGCGTTCATCCTGACGGGCGCGGCCCTGGGAGACCGGTTCGGCCGGCGCGCGCTGTTCGTGACCGGTGTAGGGATCTTCACCATCAGCTCGGCGCTCTGCGCGCTGAGCGGTTCCATCGAGACGCTGATCGCCGCACGCGGGCTCCAGGGCATCGGAGGCGCCATCGCCATCGCGCTGGCCCTCGCGGTGATCACCGATGCCACCCCGCCGCAGGAGCGAGGGGCCGCGTTCGGCGTCTGGGGCGCGATCTCGGGTGTCGCGGTGGCCGCGGGCCCGCTCGTCGGCGGTCTGATCATCCAAGGGTTCGCCTGGCAGTGGATCTTCTGGCTGAACGTACCGGTCGGTGTGATCCTCATCGCCATGAGCATGATGAAGATCGCCGAGACCAAGGGGGAGACGAGGTCCATCGACCTGCTGGGGCTCGTGCTCTCCACTCTCGGCGTCTTCGGGATCGCCCAGGCCCTCATTCGCGGAGGTGAGGTGGGCTGGACATCGCCTCTCATCCTCGGCGGGTTCGCGGGAGGCGTCATCGCACTGGTGCTGTTCGTGCTCTGGGAGACCAGGACGTCCAGCCCCATGATGCCGTTGAGCATGTTCCGCAACCTCAGCTTCACCGGCGGATGCCTGGCCGGTTTCGTGCTCGCCGCGGCGCTGTACGGCAACGGCTTCGTCTTCGCGCAGTACCTGCAGCTGGCGGAGGGCAACGACCCTCTGGGAGTGGGAATCCGAATGCTCCCCTGGGTCGGGCTCGCGATCGTCATCTCGCCGATCGCCGGGAAGATGGCCGACAAGATGGGGGAGCGCCCTCTCGTCATGGCCGGACTCCTCCTGCACGGCATCGGCTTCCTCGCGATCGCGCTGATGGCCTCGGCGGGCACGGGCTACGGTCCGATGATCTTCCCGCTGCTCCTGGCCGGTATCGGAGTATCCATCGCCTTCCCGACGGTGGCCTCCGCGGTCATGCGGTCGGTCAGCCCCATGCAGGTCGGCATGGCGGCCGGCGTCAGCAACACCATCCGCCAGGTCGGCGCGGTGTTCGGGGTGGCGGCGGCCGCGGCGGTGTTCACCGCGACCGGGGGGTACGGCGCGAGCGAGCAGTTCGTCGCCGGATTCACGCCGGCGACCATCGTGCTCTCGGTCGTCACCTTCGCCGGAGTCGTCATCGCCATGATCATCCGTCGTCCCGACTACGAGGCGGCCCCCGCCCCGGCGCCTTCGGACGCGCAGCCCGATCCCGCCACCTCCTGAAACACCTCAGACCTCCCGGCCGGGTGCGCAGGGGATGCGGACCACGCCTCCGAGCGCAGACCGCCCGACCGGCACCGGATCACCACCGGGAGGGCCGTCCGCCCCGGAGCGGACGGCTCGCAGCGGAAACCACCACAGGAAAGGGAAAGCCATGGGAAAGCCCGTCGCCTGGTTCGACATCACGGCTAAGGACTCGGCCAAGTCCCGCGCCTTCTACTCGGAGATCTTCGGCTGGAAGATCGACGTCGACCCCCAGATGAACTACGGAATGATCGACACCGCCTCTTCCGAGGGCATTCCGGGCGGTATCGGCGAGGCCGGTGAGCACAGCCCCGCGGGCATCGTGCTGTACGTCGTCGTCGACGACGCCGAGGCCAGCCTCAAGCAGGTCGAGTCCCTCGGAGGCAAGCGGGAGACGGAGCCGTACGACATCCCCGGAATCGGCGTCATGGCGGTCTTCCGGGACCCCGACGGCAACCGCGTCGGGCTCTGGCAGCGCTGAGAAGCAGACACGATGTCCGCCGGTGAGATGCGATCCGGATCCGCGAACGCGGACGAGGACGAGGAACTGGACATGGTCCTTCGGGCGATCGCCGAGCCGCGGCGCCGGGCGATCCTCAGCCTCATCGCATCCACCGAACTGCCGGTCGGGAAGATCGCGGAACACTTCGAGGTCACCCGGCCGGCGGTCTCCCAGCATCTGAAGGTTCTCAGGGAAGCCGGTCTGGTCGTCGAGCGCCGCGACGGAACCCGGCGCTTCTACCGAGCCAGCCAGGCGGCCTTGGCCAGACTCCGCGTGTTCGTCGAGCACTTCTGGCGATCGGGCTTCGACCTCGCCCGTGAGGCAGCCGAGGGCGCGGAACGAAAAAAACCCCATGACGGCGGCAGCCCCTGCGACCCCCCGCCCCGTCGGGCGCCGAGACGCCTCACGCGTCGCGTGGGGTCTGCCGCCGTCTCCCGGCATTGCGCCACACACGTTCGCTGCGATCCGGGAGCCCGGCCTCATCGTGCTCCCGGGGTTCGACGGAGGAGCGGAGACGGTGGACCACCTCAGCGCTCGTGCCCGGCAGGTGCTCGTCCTGGCTCAGGAGGAGGCCAGGATGTTCAACCACAACGCCATAGGCACCGAGCACATCCTCCTCGGCCTGGTCCAGACCGACGGACTGGCCGGCACCTTGCTGAAGGACCTCCGCATCGAACTCGACACCGTCCACCAGCAGGTGGAGAAGGTCGTGGGACGCGGTCAGCAGTCTTCGGCAGGACGAATCCCGCTGAGCCCTCAGGCGAGCGAGATGTTCGACAGGTCGCTGGCGGAAGCCCGGAAACTCGGCTGCGATCATGTGGACACCGAGCACATCCTGCTCGGAATGATCGCTCTGGAAGAGGACGCGGCCGTCCGGATCCTGGTGGGCATGGGCGCGGATCCGGCCCGGCTCCGTGAACGCGTCCTCCAACTGCTCGACCCGGTTCCCCAGCCGATCCGAGCCATCGCCGGTCCGGTCAGGACGGCCGACCTGCTGCTGGAACGTTTCGGCCGCAACCTGACCGACGCCGCCCGGGCGGGGCGGCTGGACCCCGTGATCGGCCGTGGCACCGAACTGGACCGGCTGGTGGAGGTGCTCCTGCGCCGGACGAAGAACAACCCCGTCCTCCTCGGCGAGCCCGGGGTGGGCAAGACCGCTCTCGTGGAGGCGCTGGCGCAGCGGATCGCGAGCGGCGAAGTGCCGGGCGAACTCCGGGACAAGCGCCTGTACGCGCTGGACCTCGGCCTGCTGGTCGCGGGCACCCGGTACCGGGGAGACTTCGAAGAACGCCTGCGAACCGTTCTCCGGGAGGCGGCGGCCGACGGCGGTGTCGTACTGTTCGTCGACGAGCTTCACACCCTTGTCGGCGCCGGCGCGGTGGAGGGCGCTCTCGACGCCGCCTCGATCATGAAGCCGATGCTGGCCCGCGGCGAACTGCGCACGATCGGCGCCACCACCCTGGAGGAGTACCGCAGGAACATCGGGAAGGACCGCGCCCTGGAACGCCGGTTCCAGCCGATCCACCTCGCGCCGCCGACTCCGGAGGCCACGATCGGGATCCTCAAAGGGCTACGCGACCGCTATCAGGCGCATCACGGAGTGGAGTTCACCGACGAGGCCCTGGCGGCCGCGGTCCGGTTGACCGACCGCCACATGACCACCCGCTTCCTTCCGGACAAGGCGATCGACGTCCTCGACGAGGCGGGCGCGCTGGTCCGGGTCCGTTCATCGGGCGGACCGCCCCGGGACGGGGTTCCGCCGCCGGTGACGGGAGAGCACGTGGCGGAGGTTGTGGCGGCCGCCACCGGGATCCCCCTCATCCGGCTGGCCGAGGAGGAGACGGAACGCCTCCGGGGGATGGAGGACGAACTGCGCAGACGGGTGGTCGGCCAGGACGCCGCGATCGCGGCACTGGCGCGGTCGATCCGCCGATCCGGTTCCGGGATCGCGGATCCCGATCGGCCGGTGGGATCGTTCCTGTTCGCCGGCCCTCCGGGCGTGGGGAAGACGGAGCTGGCGAAGGCCCTGGCAGGCCTCCTCTTCGGCGACGACGACGCGCTGATCCGGATCGACATGGGTGAGTACGCGGAAAGGCACTCGGCGGTGCGCCTGTACGGCTCGCCTCCCGGGTACCCGGGCCACGACGACGGCGGACAGCTCACCGAGCGGGTGCGGAGGAGGCCCTTCTCCGTGGTCCTGTTCGACGACGTCGAGAAGGCGCATCCCGAGGTGCTCGACGTGCTCCTCCAGGTCCTCGAAGAGGGGCGGCTCACCGATGGCCGGGGCCGTGTGGCCGACTTCCGCGGCACCGTCGTCATCATGACCACCGGTCTCGGTGCGCGGGACGTCTCTTCCGGCGCACCCGCGGGGTTCACGCAGGACGTGGCGGACGAGGACCGCCTCGGGTGGATGAGAGCCGTCGTCGGCGAGGAGCTGAGAAGCCATCTGCGACCGGAGTTCCTCAACCGGGTGGACGAGGTCGTGGTGTTCCGCCCCCTGGACCCGGACGACGTGGCCGCGATCATCGACCTGGAGATCGCCCGGCTCGGTGAACGGCTCCGCAGGGGCCACGCCGTCGCCCTGGTGGTGGCCGCCGGCGCCAGGCGCCTGCTGGCGCAGTGGTGCCGGGACCCCATGGCCGGGGCCCGCCCACTGCGCCGGACCGTGCGGCGGGAACTCGATGACGTCCTCTCCGAACTCATCCTGTCGGGCCGGCTCCGACCGGGGCGGAAGGTGACCGTCGACGCGGGAGACGGCACACGGTCCGTTCTCACCTTCACCGTCACCCCGTGAGCGACTCCGCCGCGACGATCGTGCGGGTTACGGGCGAGCCGGACCGGGCGGGCGGGAACGCGGACCGGGTCCGCCGGCTCGTCACTCCGTCCCGGGATCCCCGCCGGACGGGCCCGGTCCGGCCAGCTGACCCAGCTCCACCAGCCCGGCCGCGTTCACCATGCGGGTGACCCAGTTGAACTGGCACGCGGTCCAGACCGCCTCCAGGATCTGGTCGTCGCTCCATCCGCACCCCTTGAGACGGTCGAAGTCCTCCTGACCGATGCGGTACGCCTCACGGGT
This sequence comes from Planomonospora alba, assembly GCF_039534085.1. Classification (NCBI taxonomy): domain Bacteria; kingdom Bacillati; phylum Actinomycetota; class Actinomycetes; order Streptosporangiales; family Streptosporangiaceae; genus Planomonospora; species Planomonospora alba. Next base: position 38,217 of record NZ_BAAAUT010000005.1, on the reverse strand, counting down.
GATGCGGCGGGCCAGGCGGAGCACCTCGCGCACGGCGGCGGGGACCGGCATGTCGTCGATGTCGGCGACCCGCAGGGCGGACGCCAGGCGCCGGTCGGCGCCGATCATGTCCAGGAACAGGACATGGGCGTCGACACAGTAGCCGCAGCCCACCTCCTGGGCCACGAAGGCGGCGATGAGCTCCTTGACCCCGCGATCAAGGAAACCCTCGTCGAAAACCGATCGATAACCGTCCCAGAAGACTTTCAGGTAGTCCGGACGCGTACTCACCAGCTTGAAGACGTCAGGCACGAGGCCCAGGCCGAAATGAGCCCGTATCTCCTCGTACAGCGCCGCGGTGGTGTCCACTGCGGCCGACTCGTCCACCACGGGCACCCGCACACCATGCGGTCGGTCCATGTCCGCTCCCGGATGCTTCGGAGGGTTGTATTCAAATACTATGTAGAATTAAAGTAGAGAAGACGGTGAGGAGGCCAACATGAGTCATGCCCGGCGAAACTACGGTCAGTACTGCGGGCTCGCCTCGGCCCTGGACGTCGTGGGCGAGCGCTGGACGCTGCTCATCATCCGTGAACTGCTCATGGGTCCCCGCCGGTACGGCGAACTCCTCGCCGAGCTGCCCGGCATCGGCACCAACCTGCTCGCCGAGCGGCTCAGAAGCCTCGTGGAGATGGGAGTGCTCACCAAGCCCGCGTCGAGGGACCAGGGATACGAGCTGACCGAGCTGGGCCGCCGGCTCCGCGAACCCGTTCTGCTGCTGGCCCGCTGGGGGATGTCGTTCCTGGGCGCCCCCGGGGAGGATCTGGAGGTCCGCCCGCACTGGGGGTTCCTGGCGGTCCAGGCCATGATCGATCCCGCCCGGGCGTCCGACCTCGATGAGGTATACGAATTTCACGTCGACGACGTCGTCTTCCACATCAGTGTCGAGCGGCGGGTGCCGCACGCCGTCGAGGGTCCCGCGGCGGGTCCCTGTGCGATGGTGGCCCGGACCGACGCGAAGACCTTCGTGGAGATCGGTGCGCAGCGCCTGACTCCTTTCGAGGCCCTGGCCTCGGGCAGGCTGGAGCTGTCCGGCGCCCCCGACGCCGTCATGCGCGCGAGCGCGCTGCTCGGGCTGATCCCGGCGACCGAGGCGGCGCCCCTGGGCGCCGCCGGTGCGCGTTGAGAGGCGTGTCGCTTCGCAATGCCATAGGGACATTTCACCTTCGATCGCTGTGCGGCGTCATGTCATGTGGGCATGAGCCGCGCTCGACCTGGTCTTTCCCGCGCCCTCGGAGGCCGTCTCCCCGTTCATTGAACCCGCGCTGCGGGTGTAATGCAACGCTTGACTATATATCTCTAAAGTTGTCTACTTTGGGGAGCCGGTACAAACCGTGCCCCGTAGTGGACGCCGTGAGAGGGTGCCACCGAGCGTTGCGACATCGCTGCTTCACGGCCGGCTACGGCGGCTCCGAGGGTCGTGCACCCACCTCCGTAGGAGAGACCATGCCGCACATCGCCATGCCCCCCGAGCTCGCTCCCGGGACCCCGGGCCTGTTCCAGTACCGACCCGAGACGGGCCGCCCGCTGGGCGAGCTCGCCGAGGTGCTCCTGCGCAACCCCCACTCGCTCAGCCGGGGCGAGCGGGAGCTCATCGCCGCCTACGTCTCTGTCCTGAACGACTGCACCTTCTGCAGCTCCACCCACTCCGAGGTCAGCGCCGCCCAGATGGAGGGTGGCCGCACCCTGGTGGACAAGGTCATCAACGACCTCGACAGCGCTCCGGTCCCGCCCAAGCTCAAGGCGCTGCTCGCCATCGCGGGCGCCACGCAGCGCGGAGGCCACGAGGTCACCGAGGCGATGGTGGACACCGCCCGCCAGGCGGGCGCCACCGACACGGAGATCCACGACACGGTGCTCATCGCCGCGGCCTTCTGCATGTTCAACCGGTACTGCGACGGCCTGGCGGCCATCGTGCCCAGCGATCCGGCCGCCTACGCGGGGATGGCTCAGATGATCATCAATGACGGCTACCGGATGTGCGCCACCGGCCATTAGGCCGATCAGCGGCGGTCGCCCGGCCGTACACGCCCGGCCGGGCGACCGCACCGGTCGTCTGAGCCCGCGATGAGCACCTGGAAGGGAGTGCGATGACCGAAACGACTCGGCACACCGTCCGCCTCACCTCTCTGTCACCCGGCGCCGGTTGTGCCTGCAAGCTCCCGCAGTCCTCCCTCGAGCAGTTGATGAACGGCTTCGACCCGGTGCTCTCGCAGGCCGGCGCCGACCTCCTCGTCGGGCTGCCCGAAGGCGACGACGCCGCGGTCCTGAGGCTGAACGACTCCCAGGCGCTGATCCTGACCACCGACTTCTTCACCCCCATCGTGGACGACCCCTACGACTGGGGCCGTATCGCGGCGGCGAACGCGCTGTCCGACGTCTACGCCATGGGAGGACGGCCGCTCGTCGCGCTCAACCTGGCCGCCTGGCCGGGTGACGGCCTGCCGATCGGCATGCTGTCCCAGGTGATGCACGGTGCCGCCGCCGTCGCCGCCTCGGCCGGATGCGCGGTCGTCGGCGGGCACACGATCGCCGACCCGGTGCCCAAGTACGGCATGGCCGTGCTCGGCGTGGCCGATCCCGCGCGCCTTCTCACCATCGACCGGGCGAAGGCCGGCGACCTGCTGGTCTTGACCAAACCGATCGGGACGGGGGTCATGGTCACGGCGTTGAAGCACGACGCGGCGGATCCCGGCGCCGTGGCCGAGGCGGTGGCGTCGATGACATCGCTCAACGCCGCGGCCGGCGAGGCGGCACTGGAGACCGGGGCCCGGGCCGCCACCGACGTGACCGGGTTCGGCCTTCTGGGTCATCTGCGCAGGCTGCTGAAGGCCAGTGGAGCCGCAGCCGAAGTGGACGCCGACCGTGTGCCGCTTCTTCCGGACGTCAGAGAACTCGCCGCCAAGGGATTCGTGTCGGGCGGCACCCGGGCGAACATGGACTTCCTGGCGGACTGGGTGCGGATCGACCCGTCGGTCGACGACGAGCTCTCCGTCCTCCTGCATGATGCGCAGACCTCCGGCGGCCTGTTGATCGCCGCGCCCGCACCCGCGGACGACCTCCTGGAACACCTGCGCCGGCGAAAGGTGCCCGCGGTGGCGATCGGACGGGTCGTCGACGGCCCGGCCGGCCGCATCACCGTACGGGCAGGCACCTGATCCTCCGGGGCCGTGAGCCCGGAACCGCCATAGAAGATCATTCAAGTTTCGGCTCGGCCGGAGGTGAAGGCGATGAACGGCGACCCGCGTCGCGCCCTGCCCAGGATGGACGTCGTGCTCGCACATCCCTGGATCACCGAGCAGGTGCACGCCTGCGGGAGGCCGCTGGTGGCGGAGGTCGCCCGGCAGGCGCTGGAACTCGCCAGGGAAGGGCTCGCTGAGGGGCAACCCCTACCCTCGCTGGACGACATCGCGCAGACGGTGGCGACCTCGGTCGCCGCGCTCACCTCGGGCCGGATCCGCGCGGTCATCAACGCCACCGGGGTGGTGCTGCACACCAATCTCGGCCGGGCACCGCTGTCGGAGGCGGCCCGCGAGGCCGTCTCCGCCGCGGCGGGCTACTCGACCGTGGAATTCGACCTGCAGACCGGAGGACGGGGCAGACGCGGAACCACCGCCAACCTGCTCCTCCGCGAGCTCACCGGCGCGCCCGCCTCCCTCGCGGTCAACAACGCCGCCGCCGCACTGCTGCTCGCGCTGAGCGCCCTGGCGCGCGGCCGCGAGGTCGTGGTGTCACGGGGCGAACTGGTCGAGATCGGAGGAGAGTTCCGGATCCCGGCCATCATGGAAGCCGCCGGGGTGAAACTCGTCGAGGTGGGATCGACCAACCGGACCCACCTGTCCGACTACACGGACGCGATCGGTGACCGGACGGCTCTGCTGATGGTGGTCCACCCGTCCAACTACCGGATCGAGGGGTTCACCACCCAGCCGTCGCTTCCCGAACTCGTCGGTGTGGCCAGGAAGGCGGGCGTACCCCTGCTGCACGACATCGGTTCCGGTCTCCTGCGCGGGCGGCTGGGGGACGAGCCGACGCTCGAGGACAGCCTCAAGGCCGAGGTGGACCTGGCGGTCTTCTCCGGTGACAAGCTCTTCGGGGGTCCCCAGGCGGGTCTCATCGTGGGCCGTTCCGATCTCGTGCAACGCCTGGCGCGCCACCCCGTGGCACGTGCCGTACGCATCGACAAACTGACCCTCGCGGCGCTGGAGGCGACCCTGCTGTCGCATCTGTCAGGCCGGTTGGAGGAGCTTCCCATATGGCGGATGCTCAACCTGCCTCTGAGCGACCTCCGGACACGGGCGGAGAGGATGGCGGACGGTCTGGGCCGGGCCGCCTCCCTGCGCGAAGGGGAGGGCGTCGTAGGAGGCGGCAGCCTGCCGGCAGAGCGCCTTCCCAGCGTGCTCGTCGAGATCGATCCCCGTCCCGTGAGCGAGACGGTGGTCGTGGCCAGGCTCCGCGCCGCCGATCCGCCCGTGATCACGCGAGCGGAGAAGGGGCGTGTCCTCGTCGATCTCCGCACGGTGCCGCCGGAGGAGGACCAGCGGCTTCTGCGGATCCTGCGGGAGGCGTTGACGGCTGACGCCTGACACGGACCGGCGGCGGAGAGCGGATTCGGCTCGCGGGCATCTCCTCCGGTGCCCGGGGGCTCCGGGCGACGCGGAGCCGTCGTCCTCAGAAGACGGCTCCGCGCACGCGGTCCTAGCCGGTGGTCCGCGCCCGCATTCTGCGCGTGGTGGAGTCCACCCGTACGGTGTGGCCCCGGCTGTCCAGATATTCCAGCAGCGGAATGGCCACGCGCCGGGAGGTGCCGAGGGCGCTCCTGGCCTCGCTCGCGGTGAAGGGCTGCGGCAGCCGGTTGAGGATCTCGACGGCGAGGTTCTCGGCACTGAGGGGCAGGACGACGCCTTCGGCCAGCCTGATCAGGGCACCCGCCCGCGCCGCGGCGATCACCGCTCTGGAGTGCAGTCCCAGTTCGGCCAGACGAGCGGCCTCCGGGGCCCGGAAGGGGGCGGCCCCCAGCTCCTCCTCCAGCCGGCGCACGGCCGTGGCGACCGGGGCCGGAAGCCGCGGTGCGGCAGCCGGTCGGTGGATCCGGTTCGCCTCCACCCGCAGCGGGGGACGCACGAGGACCTCCACCAACCGCTTGTCGGGCAGGCGCAGCAGTTGCCTGGCGGACTCGACGGGAAGCCCGGGGGAGAGGGGACTGCGCTCGGCGTGCTCGTCCACCGCCCGAGACAGATCGGTGCCCAGCGACTCCCAGTGCTCCGGGTCCGCCAGCCAGTCCCCGCCCACCCGTCGGCCGGCGGGCTCGCACCCCATCACGATCAGGTCGTCCCGCTTGAGGAAGCGGTGCCTGCGCAGCAGGTCATGACCGGTGGGCGGATCAGGCCAGCCGGACAGCTCGCGCGCGGCGGCCGCGGCGGCACCGCGGCGGCTGAGTGACGGTGGCCGCACGTCGAGCACGGTCAGCCCTGCGACGCGCCGGGAGCCGGGCTCCCGGAGAATGGCGCGGTCTCCGACGCGGAGCGGCAGGGGGGCGGACAGGGTCAGCCGTGCCGTGCCGGTGCCGAGTCTGCGCACCCGCACGGCGACCGCGGCGGAACCGATGTGGAAGATGGCTTCCCGAGCCGGCCCGCCGGCGGGGGCGCCGCGCAGCCGCACGTCGATCGTGTCCGTGCCGATCCACCGGTCCGGTGTCACCAGGGCCATGCCCCTGGTGACACCGCCCAGGTCGACGCCCTTGAGGTTCATCGCCACACGGGCGACACCCGAGACGGCATCGACCCGTTTCTTCAACGACTCCAGCCCGCGGACCCGCACCCGGTGGCCGGAGGGGACCAGGAGCAGCTCGTCGCCCACCGCCACGGTGCCGCCGGGCAGCGTTCCGGTGACGACCGTGCCCATGCCCTTGATGGTGAAGGCGCGGTCGATCCACAACCGGACGGGTCCGTCAGCCGGGGAGGGGGGAAGGGAGTCGACCAGCCTCTCCAGCGCTTTCACGAGGTTCCCCAGGCCCTCACCCGTCTTGCCGCTGACGGCGACGGCTTCGACCTGGCCCAGGCAGGTCTGAGAGATCTCGGACCGGGCCTCCTCGATGGCGAGCTCCGGGTCCTCGCGATCGCATCTCGTGACGACCAGCAGGCCGTGCCCCAGCCCCAGGGCGTCGATCACGGCGAGGTGCTCGGCGGATTGCGGCATCCAGCCCTCGTCCGCGGCGACCACCATCATGACGGCCGGTACCGGGCCGATGCCGGCGAGCATGTTGCTCACGAAGCGTTCGTGCCCGGGGACGTCGACGAAGGCCAGCTCCCTGCCTGAAGGCAGCGCCGTCCAGGCGAACCCCAGGTCGATCGTCATGCCGCGCCGGCGCTCCTCCGCCCACCGGTCCGGCTCCATGCCGGTCAGTGCCCGTACGAGCGTCGACTTGCCGTGGTCCACGTGTCCGGCGGTCGCGACTACGTGCATGCGCACTTTCCCATCGCTTGAGGAACGACGCGACGATGTGTAGCGGAGGCGAACGGGAATCGAACCCGCCAGCGACGTCAACGCCGCCCCATCGGTTTTGTAGACCGGGAGGGCCACCAGGCACCCAACGCCTCCGAGAGATAACTAACGATATCTGTAGCCAGATGTCAACGATCTCACAATCAAGATCTTTTCCTCCTCGGCTGGATGCTGCTCTGACGTCCTTATTCAAAAGGGAATTTGTTTAGGTGCGGTGACAGCCCGGGGCGGACGCGATTCCGTGGTGGCAAGGTGTTGACTATATGAGTTTAAAGTAGTCCACTATGAGTGGCGTTGACGCTCAGGGTCTTCGGACCAGTCCTTCGCCGGATCCGGCGGCTCGAGCGGACAAGGACCAGACGGCTCCGCTCCGAGAGGCGTCCTGATCAGTCAAGAGCCCAGGTTGGGAGAGAGACATGACCATCGCTGACAGCCGGCTGTCGACAACGTCGCCGGACGTTCGCCCGCTGCTCACCGAGTACCGGGAGCAGTTCGTCCCCGCGGCGGTGGACTACCTGGAAAGGAGGATCTCCGCGAACGAGCTGCGGCGCCGCTGGAAGCCGCACTACCTCGGCACGTTCCACGCCTACGACCTCACCGTGGAGCGTGCGTGGCGCGAGCTGAGCGGCTCCACGGGCACGCTGGAGTCCGGGGCGCCTCCGGCCGACCCCCGCTTCGAGGCGCCGCTGCAGCACTTTCCGGTGAGCGTCGCCTACAACAACCTCGACCGCCTGATCGAGGTGCTCGCGATCGAACTGGGCGACCGGACGGTCGACCAGACGAAGATCCGCGAGCGGACGGTGGACTTCGCGCACGTCATCGATTCGCTCGACGCCCTCATGGCGTCACTCGCCGGCTAGCGGGTGCCGTCGGGGCAACCACGCTCCATCGCTCTCACTCGAAAGGTTGAACTGTGAGCGAACCACAGGGAATCCTCAGACAGCTCCTCGACAGGGGCATCGCGTCGGGTATCGACGACGCGACGCTCGCGCCGGCGGAGGTTGTCAAGGGTCACGAGTCCGCGTGGGGAGGACCGGGCAACCTGTACCCGATCCGCCCCTACACGCTGACACCGTCGGCCCTCGAGTCCTTCACCGTCCGCGAGCGCATCCACGTGCGCATCGACGGGCTCGGGGAGGACATCGTCGACCTCCACGGCATGGCGATCTACCGTCGCCACGACCCCCACGCGGCCGAGGGAACCCCCCTCGACTGGGCCAGCGCCACGATCACCGCGCAGTTCCTGTCCCTTCAGGTGACCGGACACAGCGAGATCTTCGGCCAGGTCAAGGTGTCGAACTCGCCCGGCAAGGCGGAAGGAGCGCGGGTCAAGCCGAGTCCCGCGCCCGACGACGGCTCGGTGATGCCGATCAAGGACTGTATCACCATGATCTATCCTCGGTTCGAGGTAGAGCAGCTCGGCACGACCGTTGACACCGGCGACCAGGTGGTCCGTCTGGAGTCGCGGGTCGCGATGGTCCCGCCGATCGGGGACGTGTCGCGTACATCGAAGTCCTACACGCTGTACGACGGCGAAGGCCGTCGCGTCGGCGAGTTGATCGCCGCCGACATCGAGATCGGGGCGTTGCTCCACCACGTCCCGATCGCCAGCGCGGTGGTGCCGGCCGAGCTCGCAAGAGTGCTCGCCTAGGCGCCCAGGCGATGAGTGACGTGCGTGTTGCCGGGCCGGCTCGGGCGAACTTCCGCGCGGGCCGGCTCGCGTCCTATGCCTTCAGCGTCGAAGCGACCATCGGGCAGAACCCGATGCGGTACGTGTTCGCGCGCCGCTTCCCGGCCCCTTCCGGCCGCGGGAGCGCGGTGACCGCGCTCTTCGTCCTGAAACCGGATGTCCTCTTCGGTACCTACGTGTGGATCGAAGAGGACCCCGATCTCCCCGACTGCCGCATCCACACCTACCTTCCCACCATGAAGAAGCCGATCCAGGTGGTGGACCGGCTCGTCTTCGACTGCCTGCCGCTCACCGACATCGGTTACGTCGATCTCATGGCCTGGCCGCATCCGGCTCTCCGCCCCGCCGCACCCGAGCCGGGCATGCTCCGTCCTCCCGATGCGCCGGCCCGCGCCGTGGCGAGGTGCTTCTCGGGGCCTGCGGGGCTGCGCGTGAGCGAACTCGTCGTCCCGCGTCAGGGGCTGGTGGTCGCCCGGACGATCCACCACGGCGACCAGGAGGTCAGACGCTGGGAGGTGGCGGAGCAGGGGGGTCCCGAAGAGGACTGGCTGCCCCGGCGGATCCGGGTCGCACGGCTGCAGAGCGGCCACCGTACGGAGTTCGTCCGCACGAGCCCCGCGGTACCGGTGCCTCACGAGGCGTTCGGCGATGAGCCGGCGCTTCTCCGCCAGGCGGTGGAGCAGCGGCTGCACACGCGACAGGAGTGACCATGAGAAGTCGGCCGTCGCCGCTGCTGCTGTGCCGGCGCACGCTGCGCCTGATCGCCCACGGCTCTCACACGCTTGTCCGTCTCCTGCTGATCGCCGCCGTCTCACCCGCCGGTCGCCGGGGTGAGCGGCTCGCCGCCGAAGCCGCCCGGCTGCCCGAACGGCTCGGCGGTGCGTTCCTGAAGGCGGGCCAGCTGTTGGCGACACGGGTCGACCTGGTGGGCGAGAGGATGGCCGGAGCGCTCGGCCGGCTGCACGACGGCGTCGAACCGATGACCGCGGCGCAGGCCCTGCAGGCGGCACGGCCGGCGTTCGGGGAGCTACCGCCGGGATTCCGCCAGGCCCTGACCCGGCCGCCGGTGGCCAGCGGGTCGATCGCCTGCGTCTACAGAACCGATCTGGACGGAGAGCAGGTCGCCGTCAAGGTGCGGCGCCCGGACGTCGCCAGGGTCTTCGAGACCGACGTCATGATGCTCAGGCTCATGGCACGTGCCGCCGAACGCGTCCCCGTGTTCCGCCGGGTGCCCATGACCGAGATCGCCGCCCAGATGGGTGACTGCCTCATCGGCCAGTTGGACTTCGCCCAGGAGGCGGAGAGCCTCCGCCACCTCCGCTCCGTCCTGGCCGAGGTGCCCGGGATCACGGTCCCCGAGGTGCGGACCGCCGCATGCGCCGACGGGATCGTCACCATGGAGTTCGTCGAGGGCCTCGACCGCTCGGTGATCGGCCGCCTGCCTGCCGAGGCGCGGGAGGCGGGGGTGGCGACCCTGGTCAGGGCGGTTTACCACATGCTCTTCGTCGAGGGCTTCATCCATGTCGACCTGCACCAGGGCAACGTGTACTTCCGCGAGGACGGCGGAGTGGTGATCCTCGACGCCGGCTTCGTCTTCCGGTTGAGCGATATGGCGCGCACCAGCTTTACGAAATTCTTCGCCGGAATGATTCAGGGGGACGGTGAATCGTGCGCTGGAATCCTGCTGTCCACGGTGCGAAATGCTGAAGAGAATGCCGACGTGACGCGGTTCCGGCGCGATGTGGCGGAGCTCGTCGTGCGGAACGCGGGTGCGCGCGCACGCGACTTCGACCTGGCGGCCTTCTCGGTCCGGCTCTTCGATCTCCAGCGACGGCACCGGCTCTTCGCCGAACCGGAGTTCGTCTTCCCGCTCCTGTGCCTGCTGTCCCTGGAGGGCACGGTGCGCAGGTTCCATCCTGAGATGGACTTCCAGATGGAGGCCGCCCCCTACGTGATGCAGGGACTGCTGGTGAACTCCGCCGAGTCTCCGGGGTGAGAGCGGCATCCGCCACACACCGCGTGGAAGGCGTCACCGTACGTGTCTGCGAACCGGGCTCTTGACACGATGGGGATGCGAAGAGAATATGACTATAATTTTATAAAGTAATCGGCTGTTTTGTGGATATCGGCCCGTTTCCGTTGAAATCTGATCCCGATGACCCGGGAGTTTCGCATGCCTTCCCGTCCCGCTCCGGAGAGAACGCGGAATACCGTTTTCCCGGTGATCGCACTCTGCCTGACCGCCTTCGTGGTCATGGTGGACACGACGATCGTCCAGGTCATGGTTCCCGACCTGATGCGGGTTCTGGGCGCGGACCTGGGGCAGGTGCTGTGGGTCGTCAACGGGTTCATCCTGGTGTACGCCGCGCTGCTCATCACCGCGGGACGCGCGGGCGGACTCCTGGGGCCCCGGGTCCTGCTGATCGCCGGCCTGCTCCTGTTCGCGGCGGCCTCGCTCGCATGCGGCCTGTCCTCCTCGCCGGCGCAGCTCATCGCCGCCCGCATCGCGCAGGGCGTCGGTGGAGCGGTGATCGTCCCCCAGAGCCTGACCCTGGTCGCCTTGATGTTCCCCGGGAACCGCCGCGGCGCGGCTCTGGGGGTGGTCAGCGCGACCATGGCACTGGCGGCGGTCGTGGGCCCTGTGGGGGGCGGGATGATCGTCACCGCGTGGGGGTGGCGCTGGGCGTTCCTCGTCAACGTGCCGCTCTGCGTTCTCGCCCTGGCCCTGGCCCTCAGGTATGTCCCCGCTGTACGGCCCACCGGTCGCCAGCGACTGGACTGGGGCGGCGTCGTGCTGGCGACGGCAGGGCTGGGGGTGGTCACCTACGGCCTCGTCGAGGGGCGTCGATACGGATGGGGGTCGATCACCGGCCCCGTCACCATCCCCCTGGTCTTCGCCGCGGGTCTGGTGCTGCTGGCCGCTTTCGTCTGGTGGGAGCACAGGTGCACGGCTCCCGTCATGCCGCCCGGCCTGTTCGGCTATCGATCCTTCACCACCGCAGGCGGGCTCGCCTGCGTCCAGTTCGTCGTGATGCTCGGGCTCATGCTGATCGTCACCCTGCACGTCCAGCGGATACAGGGAGGCAGCGCGATCGACGCGGGCCTGGTTCTGCTGCCCATGGCGGTCATGGCGGGGCTGCTGTCGCCCCTGGCCGGATGGTTCACCGACCGGGTGGGGGGTGCTCGGATCATCATGGGCGGGTTCACCGTGATGTCGGCCGGTGTCGTCTGGTTCGCCCTGCTGGCCTCGCCCTCGGTCGCGGTGCCGGCGCTCATGCCGCCCTCGGCTCTGGTGGGAGCCGGAGTAGGACTGGTGATGGCGCCCGCGAGCACCGAGGCCATCCGTGATCTCCCCCAATCCCTCGTGCCGGCTGCCTCGGGCCTGCTCAACACCGGACGGCAGATCGCAGGCCTGCTCGGAGTCGCGATCGTGGGCGCGATCCTCCAGAACGGATCCTCCGTCCACGAGGCGGCGTCAGGAGCGGACGCGCGCCCCGAGGCGGCCGATGCCGCCTTCGTCGACGCCTTCACGACGGCGGAGCGGGTCGCGCTGGTCGCTCTGGCCGCCATGGCGCTGGCGGCAGCGCTGATCTCGCCACTGCTCCGGCCGCGCTCCCCACTGCCTCACGTCCCGCGGACAACGTCCCCGACCCCATGAACCGGTAGCCGTAGCACCCCGCTTCCCCGTCTCATCGAGTTCCGAGGAGATCGACATGCGCCGCTGCCTTGACGAGCGCCAGCAAAAATTCCTTGCGCTGGCGGACAAGGTCCTTCCCGCGTTCACCGAACGTGCGGCCCTGCACGACCGCGAGAACACCTTTCCCTTCGACAACTACGGCGACCTGCGTGCCGCCGGGCTCCTGCGGCTGACGGTGCCCGAGGAGCTGGGCGGGCTCGGCGCGGGCCAGGAGGAGATGCTGCTGGTGCTCGAACGGCTCGCCAGTGCCGACGGCGCCACCGCCCTGGCCTACGCCATGCATGTCGCACCACTCGGTTCATGGGCGTTGACCTGGCGCCGTACCGGTGCTCCTCCGCTCGCCCAGGTGTTACAGCTGGCCGGGCAGGACCGGCTGGTGCTCGCGGCGATCGCCAGCGAGATCGGCACGTCCAACCTCTTCGTCGACGCCAAGACCACCGCGACCCGGGTCGAGGGCGGTTACCGCATCACCGGCCGCAAGAGCTTCGGGACCAACAGCGCCGTCGCCTCGCTCTGGGCGACGACGGCCAGGTACGACGATCCCGACAACGGACCCCGCCTGCTGATCCTGCTGGCGGATCCCTCCGCTCCGGGTGTCTCGATCGAGCAGACCTGGGACACGCTCGGTATGCGGGCCACCCAGAGCAACGACGTCGTCTTCGACGGGATGTTCGTGCCGGAGCAGAGCGTCGTCCAGTCGATACCGGTCGGCCACTTCGACGCGCAGGTCCTGGAGACCATCATCTGCTGGACCGCGCCCAGTTTCGGCGCCGTGTACACGGGAATCGCCGCAGGCGCGCTGGAGTGGGCCCTGGGGCAGATCAGACGCAGAGGCCTCGAGAACGATCCGCGTGTCCAGGACGCCGTCGCAGACGTGGAGATCATGCTCGAGGTGAACCGGAGCGTTCTGGAGCGCCATGCCGCCGAGGTCTCCAGCCACCGCCTCATCGACCAGCTGACCGTCCAGGAAGGGCTCGGGCGCTGCGCCTTCGTGAAGAACGTCTGCACGAACAACGCCGTCGCGATCATGACCCGTCTGGTCGATGCCGTGGGCGGGGCCGCCTACATGAGGGGCCGGCCCTTCGAGCGCATGTGGCGCGACGTCCAGGCGGGGTTGGTGATGCCCATCAACAACCGCACCGGGAAGGAGCTGATCGGCGCGAGCTCGCTCGGGATCGCGGTCGCTCCCGTGGCGGCTCCGCAGACGCCGGTGACGCCTCCCGGCGACGTCGAGGGGAGCACCCGATGACGACCAGGGCATGGCGGACGGTGGTGGCCGTCGTCTCGGCCCTGGCGCTGTCCACCGCTTGCTCGGCAGGGGGCATGAGCCACGCTCACGGCTCCGCCGGAACGCTCCGCGTGGGGATCATCCCCAACATCTCGCCGGAGACGCAACGCGCGCAGTACGAGCCCTTCCGCGAGTACCTCGCCGACCGGTTGAAGACCGACGTCGAGCTCTTCGTCGCGACCAACTACGCCGGCGTCGTCTCGGCCCTGGCGGGCAGGAAACTCGACATCGCCTACCTGGGCGGGCTGACCTACGTCCAGGCGGAGGCCCAGGTGAAGGTCACCCCGCTCGTCACCGAGGTCGACCAGGAGACCGGAACCCCTGAATACCTGTCGGCGATCGTCGTCAGGGACGACGCCCCGTTCCGGTCCGCCAAGGACGTCGTGGCGGCCGGAGGCAAGTTCGCGTTCGGGGACGTCAGCTCCACCTCCGGCAGCCTCTACCCCCGCATCATGCTCGTCGAGGCCGGAGCCCGGTGCCAGACCGGAGACCTCACCGTGTGCCCGCCCCTCGGCTCGGTCGCCTTCACCGGGGGGCACGACGCGACGGCGCAAGCGGTCATCTCCGGCAGCGTCGACGCCGGAGGCATCGAACTGCGGATCCTGCACCGCCTTGAGAGGCAGGGAAGCGTTCCCGAAGGAGCGCTCAGAGTCGTGGAGACCCGCGAAGTGATGGGGTACCCATGGGTCGCCGGCCCTGATGTGAGCAGCCAGACCCGAGACGCCGTGGTGGAGGCGTTCACGGCGATGTCCGATCCCGAGCTCCTGGATCTCATGCGCGCCAAGGCGTACGTGAAGGTGTCGGCCGCCGACTACGCCGAGGTCCGGGAGCAGGCGACCGAGCTCGGCCTCCTGACGGCTCCATGAGGGGACGGGAGAGCCGACCGGCGATGGGCCTGGAGCTGTCCGGCGTCCGCGTCGGGTTCGCCGGCCGCTCCGTGCTCGACGGCGTGAGCCTCAGCGTGGCGCCCGGAGAGCAGGTGGCCCTGCTCGGTCCTTCGGGGGCCGGCAAGACGACGCTGCTGCGTGTGGTCGTAGGAGCCGTCACCCCGGCCGGGGGCACGGTGCGGGCCGACGGGACCGATCCTTCCGGTTCCCGCGCGGACCTGACCCGGCTGAGGCGCTCCATCGGTTGCGTACGCCAGCGCGATGACCTGGTGAACGGACTGACGGCCCGCACCAACATCCTGGCCGCGGCCGCCCACGAGTGGAGGATCGGGGAGTGGGTGGCGGTGCTCATGGGCGGCGTCCCGCGGCGGTTCGCCGAACGGCTGGCCGAACTCGCCCGTCGTCATGACATCGAGGCACTGCTTCCGGCGAGGGTCGAGCGGCTCTCCGGCGGAGAGCGGCAACGGGTGGCACTCGCCCGAGCCCTGCTCACCCGCCCCCGGCTGATCCTCGCGGACGAATGCACCTCCGGCCTGGACCCGGTCCGGGCGGCGGTCGCTCTGGACCATCTCAAACACTCCGGTGCGACTCTGCTGGCGACGACGCACGATCTCAGCGTCGCCAGGAGCTTCGACCGGGTGGTCGCCCTGAGGGACGGAAAGATCGTCTTCGATGGCAAGCCGCCGGACGCCGAAGAGATCGAGCGCATCTACGGACGGTCGGCACCGGAGGAGATGCTTGCATGACAACGGATGAACAGGCCCTCGTCCGGTACGCCCGCCCACCCTGGAGACCCCTGCGGTGGATCCTGGCGGTGATGGTCGTCTCCGCTGTGCTCTGGTCCTTCGCGGGAACCGGTGTCGGGCCGGCCTCCCTGATCGCGGGCAGGGCCGGAGCCGCGCAGATGATAGCCGGGCTCTTCCCTCCCGACCTCGACGCGGAACTGCTCGGCAGAGTCGCCACCGCGATGGTCGAGACCCTGCAGATCTCCGTCGCGGCGCTCGTGCTCGGAAGCGTGATCGGCCTGCCCTTGGCCGTCGCGATGGCCGGCAACGTCCAAGCCCCTCGCTGGCTCGCCGCCGCGGCAAGAGGCATCGCCACCATGCTGCGCAGCGTCCATGAGCTGCTGTGGGCTCTGCTGTTCGTCGCCGCCGTCGGACTGGGGCCCGCAGCGGGCGTCTACGCGATAGCCCTGCACTCCGCCGGTGTGATGGCCAAGCTCTGCTCGGAGCAGTTGGAGGCGGTGGACCCCGCTCCGGTGGAGGCCATGCGGCTCACCGGTGGCTCCCGTCTCACGACCGCCCTGCTCGCCGTCATCCCGCAGGGGCGTGCCCACCTCGCCTCCCAGGTGCTCTACCAGTGGGAGTGCAACATCCGTAGCTCGGTGGTCATCGGTTTCGTCGGAGCAGGAGGGATCGGCCAGGCGCTCGGGGTCGCCCTCCACCTGTTCCGCTACCAGGAACTGGCGACGCTGGTGGCATCGGTGGTGATCCTCGTCATCGGGGTCGACCGGATGTCCAAAGTCCTCCGGAGCCGTCTGGGGGCGGCGTCCGGGCGCGCGGCCGGCAGCACGCCGCGCCCGCTTCGATCACTCCTCGGAAGGAGCGTCAGATGAAATTCCTGTTCGTCCTGCACGAGCCGCCGTACGGCAGCGAGCGGACCTACAACGGCATCCGCTGGGCACGGCAGATGCTGGAGGAGGACGGTAACGAGGTCAAGGTCTTCCTGTTCGGTGACGCCGTGGTCTCCGCGACGGCCGGGCACAAGACCCCCAACGGGTACTACAACGTCGCGAACATGATCCGCGGGCTGGTGAGCAAGGAGGCCGAGGTCGGATGCTGCGGCGCCTGCCTGGACGCGCGGGGCATCAGCGAGGAGAACGTGGCGGTGGGAACGCACCGCTCCTCGATGAAGGAGCTGGCGCAGTGGACCGCATGGGCGGATAAGACCATCAGTGTGTGACGGACATGAGACGCCGCCGGCCGGGCGCCCTCATCGAGGGCGCCCGGCCGGTGCCTTTCAGGCCAGGCGTGCCATCGCGCGGACGGCGCGCTCGACCTCCTGCGGGTTCGTGACGATGCTGGGACCGAACCTGACGAACGATTCCCGGTAGGGGGTCTCGGCAGCGGAGATGCGGTGCTCCGCCGCGAGCTTCTGGACCACCGCCTCAGGCTCGAGGCCGTCCACGGCACAGCAGATGATCCCCGCCGACAGCCCGGCCGACCGAGGGGTGACGAGGCGCACGTGGGAAAGGCGCGCGAGGCCGTCCTTGAGCTGGTCCGTCTGGGCGCGGATCCGCGCCGCGACGCGGGCCAGGCCGATGGACTGATGGAACTTCACCGCCTCTGCCAACGCCCAGCGGTGTTCGAAGGAATGGTAGCCGCCGGGAGTCGCCAGGTCCCCTGGTGCGCCGTTCGGCGGCCTGCCTGTCAGCCAACCGGTGAAGGCGGGCATGGAGAAGCTCGGCACCACTGGCTGGAACCGTGCCCAGGCGCCGGGCCGGCCCCAGACGAAGCCCGTCCCGCGCGGCCCGAACAGCCACTTGTGGGTGCCGGTCATGAAGAAGTCGCATCCGAGGTCCCGCATCGTCGCGTCCTCGGCTGCGAATCCGTGCACGCCGTCGACGCAGAGGAGGACGCGGTCCTCCTCGTCGCGCCCGGCGTTGGCCTCGGCGACGGCCGCGGAGACCTGTTCCACCGGGAGCTTCAGCCCGGTGCTCGAATAGACCCAGCTCACCGCCACGACCCGGGTCTTGGCGGTGATGGCGGACCGTATCCTGCCCACGAGCTCGTCGGCGGAGACGGTCGCCGGATCGTCGTAGAGCTTCACGGTGCGGACGACCACACCGTCGGCCTGTGCGCGCAGACGCAAGGACTCGTGCGTGGAGTAGAACTCGTGCTCGGTCGTCACCACCTCGTCACCGGCACGCAGGCGCAGGCCGCGGTAGACCAGGCCGATCCCCATCGTCGTGCTGTCGGTGAGCGCTATCTCCTCCGGCTTCGCGCCGATGTAGCCGGCCAGGGCCTTCCTGACCGTGTCGCTGTACTGGAAGTCGGCCATCCCGAGCCCGTACTGCTGGGGTTCGGTGTCCAGCCCGTCGCGGAACCGCTTGATCGCGGCGGTGACGGGCGCCGGGTGGGAAGCCAACATGAACGCCGAGAAGTGGGCGTAACGCCGGGTGAGGGGGAACTGGGCGCGCACCGACTCCCAGCTGCGCGGGTTCAGCCGCGGAGCCTGAGCCTGTTCCCCGGATCCCGGCGTACCGGCCGTCGCCGACGAGCAGCCCGCGGCGAGCAGGCCTGCGCCGGTGAGCATGCCTCCCCGCAGGAGCGCTCGCCGATCCACTCGGGTCCCGGGTGCGCCGCGCTCGTCACACGAAGCGGCTTGCACACTCTGATCTGTCACAACGCCTCCTGTGCATGCGTCCCCACGGCGACGGGCACCCAGGGACTATATTTTTTTGAAGCGTAGCATTTGACTATATGTATATGAAGTAAGTGATTTGTTCCCTTTTAGGGGATTGATTGATCCGGTCGGCGGTGCCGGATTCGGTCCGGTGGCAGACCTTGTCGAAATGCGGTGTTTGTCGTTCGTCTCTCAGGTAGGAGGTGCTCACATGCGATACGCCCTTGTGTTCCGTGACGCAGCGCAGGCCGAAAGGACGTGGGAGGGGATGGACGACGACGAGCGCGAGCGCGAGTTCGAGAAGGTCGACCGCTGGTTCGCCGCCCACGCCGGAAGGATCACCGCGTTTCGCCGGCTGAGGTCCGTGGAAACCGCCACGACGGTGCGCTGGGGAACCGGGGAAGGACTCCGGTTCGTCGACGGCCCGTTCTGCGGGGAGCACGAGGCGGTCAGCGGCTACATCGAAGTCGAAGCCGCCGGTCTCGACGATGTGCTCGGCATGTTGCGCACCTGGCCCGGTGCCGCGACGGTCGAGGTCCGCCCCGTCGGGTGAGACGCGGGCAGGAGGCGCCGGTCAGGGCCGCCGCGGTGCCCGCCTTGCGTTCGTCTCCCGCATCCGCACGGCCACGACCAGCCCGGAGGCGACGGTGACCGCGCTGACCGCCCAGATGGCGGCCCGCATGCCGTAGAGATCGGCGACGACGCCGGACAGGATCGCACCGACCGCGAACCCTCCGCCGCGCCACAGCCGGTACACGCCGAGTGCCCGGGCCCGCCAGGACGGATGCGCGACGTCGCCGACGGCCGCCGGAAACTGGTGAGGTCGAACCCCAGCCCGAGACGGGCCGGACCTCTCACCACCCGGTCTCCAGGGAAGACCCCGTGCACCGGGCCCAGTCGTGCGGGCCCCCGGACAGGACGCTGACCTCCCGGTGCCCGGCACGGCGCAGAAGACTGGCCGCTGTGGCCGCCCGCTCCCCGTGGCCGCACATCACGACCCGGGGCCTCTCGTCCAGAGGGGTGCCGGTGAGCCGGCCGAGTTCGACGTGGTCGGCTCCGGGAAGGTGCCCGGAGCGGAACTCCGCCGCCTGCCGTACGTCGAGGACCCGCGTCCGGCCGACCTGGTCGGGGCCGATCACCTCCATGGTGGACAGGGTGCCCAGGTCGTCCCCGGTGATCTCTCCGAACAGGTTCTCATGACCGATCTTTAGGGCCTGCCAGAGGATCTCGTCCGGGTCCTGATCGGGGTTGCGCACGATGGCCACGGGCTCGGAGGCCGGAACGATCCAGCCGAGCCAGCTGGCGAACTGAGGACGCAGCGGTATGGAGATCGATCCAGGGACATGGCCGTTCGCGAAGTCGGCGACCGGGCGGACGTCGACGATGACGGCACAGGCGGCCGCGGCCTCCTCCAGGGTGACCGCCCGCAGGCGCGGGCCGGTCCGCAGTACTCCGGGGCCGACTCGGTTGACCTCGGGGAGCCGTGAGAAGTAGGCGGGGAAGCTGCCCAGGCCTTCGGTGAGCAGACGTGCGAAGGCGTCGGGGTCGGGAGCCGACAGGAGGGGGTTGCCCTCCTTCTCCCGCCCGATCGTCGAGGTCCGCTCGGCTCCCGGAGGTGCGGAGCAGAAGGATCCGGCACCGTGCGTCGGCCAGACCTCCGTCTCGTCGGGCAGCAGGCTCAGCCTGCGAAGAGAGTGGTACTGCGCATGCGCCAGCTCGGCAGTGTGCTCCCGACCGGCCAGGTCGGTCCGTGCCGCCGACCCCACGATGAGGGATCCACCGGTGAAGACGCCGATCGGCGTGGAACCGTCGAGCAGGAGGAAAGCGGTGTGCTCACGGGTGTGTCCCGGGGTGGCGAGGGCGCGCAGGGTCAGCCCTCCGAGATCCATCTCCTCTCCGTCGGACAGGCCAGCATGATCGAAAGCCCGCTCTCCCGAGGCCGAGGCGATGATGACCGCGCCGAGGTCGTGCGCCAGCTGGCGCGACCCGGACAGGAAATCGGCGTGGAGATGCGTCTCGGCGGTGAACGCGATCACCAGCCGGTGACGTTCGGCCGCACGGCGGACGGCGCGCAGGTCGCGGGAGACGTCGACCGCCAGTGCCCGGCCGTCCCCGAGGTCCACCAGGTAGGACGTGTTGCCGAGCCCTTCATCGACCAGGGGGATCAGCTGTGATTCCGAGAAGCCCACGACACCCTCCCTTGATCAACGCTGTTACAATATTCCATAAGTCTTTGGAGGATGTCGCAGGATGGACCGCGAGCGCAAGTCGAAGTTGTACGGGGAATTCGCGCGCATAGGGAAGGCGCTCGCCAACCCGCTCCGATTGGAGCTGCTCGACGTGCTGGCCCAGGGGGAGCGGAGCGTCGAGGATCTGGCTTCGGCCTGCGGGCTGAAGCTGAGCAACACCTCCGCGCAACTCAAGGTTCTGCAGTCGGCGGGACTGCTCGCCGCCCGCAGGTCCGGGACGCGGGTGTTCTACCGCCTGACCGGCGAGGCGATCGGAGCCCTCACCGAGCAGGTGAAAGCCGTCGCGGCGGCCTCGCTCGCCGACGCCGGGCAAGCGGCCCGTGACTACCTGGGAGGGACGGACGACCTCGAACCCGTCAGCAGGGCCGAGCTGGCCAGGATGCTGGAGGCGGGAGAAGTCGTGGTGCTGGACGTGCGGCCCGAGAAGGAGTACGCGGCCGGGCACATCCCGGGAGCGCTCTCGATCCCCCACGACCAGGTGGCCGCACGGCTCGCGGAGATCCCCGCCGGCAGCCGGATCGTGGCCTACTGCCGCGGGCGGTTCTGCGTGATGGCGCCGCAGGCCGTCCGCCTCCTGCGCGCTCGGGGATTCCACGCCAGGCTTCTGGAGGACGGGCTTCCCGAGTGGCGACGCGCGGGACTGCCCGTCGCCTCCTGATCGAGAGCAGGCATGACATGAGCCATCCGGGTCTCGACGAAGACGTGATCTACCTCGACTACAACGCCACCACGCCGGTCGACCCGCGGGTCGCCGAGGCCGCCTGGCCGTACATCAGCCGGTTCTTCGGCAACCCCTCGACCTCCTACCGCTACGCCGAGCAGCCGCGCCGGGCCCTCGCCGAGGCGAGGAGACAGGTGGCCGGGCTCATCGGAAGCCGCCCCGAGGAGGTCGTCTTCACCAGCGGGGGTTCGGAGTCCGACGCGACGGCGATCCGCGGACTGGTCCCGGCCGGCGGTCACGTCGTCACCCAGCGGACCGAGCACCCCGCCGTCCTGCGGACCTGCAGGAGCCTCGAGCGGCTGCACGACGTCCACGTCACCTACCTGCCCGTGGACGGGCACGGCCTGGTCGACCCGGCGGCACTCGAAGAGGCCGTCACGTCGCGGACACGCCTGGTCTCGATCATGACGGCCAACGGGGAGACGGGTGTCCTGCAGCCCGTCGCCGAGCTGGCCGAGATCGCGCACCGCCGTGGAGCGCTGTTCCACACGGATGCGGCGCAGGCGGTCGGCAAGGTCCCGCTGGCGGTCGACGAGCTCGGTGTGGACCTGCTCACCGTGGCCGGCCACAAGCTGTACGCCCCCAAAGGCGTGGGCGCCCTCTACGTGCGCAAGGGGGTGGCCATCGAACCGATGCTCCACGGCGGGGGTCAGGAGGGCGGACTGCGGGCGGGAACCGAGAACACCGCCTACGCCGTCGCGCTGGGGGCGGCGGCAGTCCTCGCCGCCGATGCGACGGCACATGAGGCGACTCGGCTC
Source organism: Planomonospora alba (assembly GCF_039534085.1). NCBI lineage: Bacteria > Bacillati > Actinomycetota > Actinomycetes > Streptosporangiales > Streptosporangiaceae > Planomonospora > Planomonospora alba. The sequence goes on along the minus strand of NZ_BAAAUT010000005.1, from coordinate 16,979 downwards.
CGTGCCCTGCGTGACCTGCTGCATCTCCGGCTGCATCAGCGGTTGCCCGGCAGGATCCTCCTCAACGGGCATCCCGACCGGCGGCTGCCCGGCACCCTCAACATCAGCGTCTCCGGAGTCGGCGGGACCGAACTCCTCGCCGCGACGCCGCGGATCGCCGCCGCCACCGGATCCGCCTGCCATACCGGCGACCCGGAACCCTCCGCCGTTCTGCTGGCGATGGGACTGGACAGAGGCCGGGCGCTGAGCGCGGTGCGCCTCTCCCTCGGGCGCTGGACGACCGAGCAGGAGGTCGAGACGGCGGCCCGTCTTCTGGCGGATTCGGCGGATCGGTTGAGCGGCCCCGCCGCCGGCTTCCCCTGAGGAGGACGTGTCGCCGGGCGGACGGCTCTTCCGGTAGTTGACGCTAACGGAAGGATCGACATACGCTCGAATCACCTCCTTTTCCTACAAAATAGAAATTCACCATAAGCATCACCTGTTCGCCTCTTCGAGCCGCACGTCGGGCGATTTCAGCCTGTCGCCTGCAAGAAATCCGACTTTCCGGTGGAGACCCTTCCATGGCTCGTCTCGGCATGCTCATCGACCTGAACACCTGCATCGGATGCCACGCCTGTTCCGTCGCCTGCAAGGTGGAATTCGACGTCCCGCTGGGCGTCTTCAGGGACACCGTGAAGTACGTCGAACACGGCTCCTACCCGCAGGTGACCCGGCACTTCATCCCTGTGCTGTGCAATCACTGCGAAGACGCTCCCTGTCTCAACGCCTGCCCGACGGGTGCGGTGGTACGCCTCGAAGACGGCGAGGTCACCATCGAGGAGGGTGACTGCAACCTCAACAGGGCGTGCATGTCGGCCTGCCCGTACGGTGCCATCTACGTCGACGAGGACAGAGGCGCAGCGCAGAAATGCACCTTCTGCGCGCATCGAACGGCGGAAGGGCTGCAGCCGGCGTGCGTCGACGCGTGCCCTACGAACTGCCGCATCTTCGGAGATCTGGACGACGCCGACAGTGAGATCGCGAAGAAGGCGGCGGCGAACGCCGTCACCGTCTGGAAGGAAGGGGAGGGCACCCGGCCCCGCGTCCTGTACATCGATCCGCGGAACGCACTCGATCTGATCGCCGACGCCGGAGTGCAGGCGGACCAGGCGACTGATCTCCCGGGTGACAGGGCATGACAGCGCTGCGGCAGGCGCAGCCCCCTCTTCCCGAGCCGGCCTGGGGCCCTCTGCTGGCGGCCTACATCGTCCTTGTCGGCCTTCCCAGCGGTGTGACGCTGACGACGTGGTGGCTGGGCAGGCAGCGGCTCGCCGGGGCGGTGGCCGCCGACCGCTACGGTGCGTGGGGGGCGCTGGGACTTCTCGTCCTCATCAGCGCGATCCTGGTCCTCGACCTCGGCCGCCCCGAGCGCTTCTACCTGGTGATCACCCGTTTCGACAACCTCGGCTCTCCGATCGCTGTCGGGGCGAAGCTCATCGCGGTCAAGATGTTCCTCCTCGCCGTCCTCGTCTACGGATTCGAGCGCCGGCGCCGCTCGGCGGATACGGCGGTGACGGAATCCGCGGCGGCGGGCAGGAGGGCCGGCTCGGTTCTGGTCTGGAGTCTCGTCTTCGTCAGCTTCGCGCTGGCGCTCTACCCCGCATCCCTGCTGTCGGGGTCGTGGGCCTCCCCGCTTGCCGGCAGCAGCGGCTCGGCGCTGCTCTTCCTCCTCACGGCACTGCTCATGGGCGCCGCCGCCCTCCTTCTCGTCGTCTCCGCGCGAGGGGGCGACGGCACCCGGGAACTCCTTCACACCGGTCGCCGCGCCCTCCTTCTCCTCGTCGGCCTCTTCGCGGTCGCCCTGCTGTTCGAGGTGCTCTCCCTGGCGGGAAGACCACCGGACCGGCTCCTGGCGGGGGAGATGCTCGCAGGGAGCATGTCCACGCTGTTCTGGGGGGTCGTGGTGGGGGGCGGCATCGTCGTTCCCTCGGTAGGACTGCTGTTCTTCCGCGCACGCCGTGAAGTCGTCTTCCTGAGCGCCGCCGCGGCGCTGGCCGGCGCCGCGGCGACCCGATACCTGCTCTTCGCCGTCGGCCAGTGAGGAATCGACCGTGCCAACCGAGCATCACAGTGATCCGGACCTCTCGTGGACGCTGACCCGCCGTGACCTCCTCCGGATCGGAATGGTCGCCGGCGCGGCGGTGGCCGGGCTGGGAACCATCGAGATCATCGATCGCGCCGCCGACGACCCGGCCGGTCAGAGGAAGACCGCCGGAACGGTGCACAAGATCCCCTCCATGTGCCAGATGTGCACCACCGCGTGCGGCATCATCGCCAACGTGCGCGACGGTCGCCTTCTCACCATCGAGGGCAACCCGGCCGACCCCAACAGCCGCGGTTCGATCTGCGCCAAAGGCGTGGCGGGCCCCTCCATCCTGTACGACCCCAGCCGCCTGCTCCATCCGCTCAAACGCGCGGGCAGGCGCGGGGAGGGACGGTGGCGGCGCATCTCCTGGGAGGAGGCCTACACCGAGATCGCGGACAGACTCCGGGACATCAGACGGAGCGGTCGTCCCGAGGAGTTCGCCTTCCAGCAGGGACGCAACCGGTCGTCCGACATCGTCAGCAGGTTTCTCAACGCCTTCGGCACCCCCTCGGCGTTCAACCACCGCGCTCTCTGCTCGCTCAACCGCCGGGCCGCCATCCTCGCCACCATCGGCGACTCCGACTGGGACCTGGGAGACTTCGAGAACAGCCGCTACATTCTGAACTTCGGATCCAACTGGGCCGAGGCCCACCAGGGCCACATCCCCGTCGCCATCCGCATGATGCGGGCCCGGGAGCGGAACAACGCGAAGATCGTCACGTTCGACGCGAGACTTTCCAACACCGCGGCGGTATCCGACGAATGGTTCTGCGTGAAGCCGGGGACCGACGGTCTGATCGCTCTCGCCATGGCGAACGTCATCTGCACCGAACGGCTGTGGGACAAGGAGTGGTTCGACACGTGGTCGAACCACTCCGCCGACGACTACGCCAGGCACGTCCGGCAGTACACACCGGAACGGGCCGAAGCCGAGAGCGGCGTGCCCGCGGAGGCCATCCGGCGTGTCGCCAGGGAGTTCGCCGAGGCGGCGCCGCGGTGCACCACGATCTGCAACAGGGGATCCGCCGCCCACCGCAACGGCTTCTACAACGATCGGGCCATCACAGTGCTCAACGCACTGGTGGGGAACATGGGAAGAGTCGGCGGCTGGTGCTGGCATCCCATGAGCGCGTGGGACAAGAAGCGGATCCCCGAACCCGGACCCGTCCCGGAGAAGCCTTCCGCACGGAGCCCGATCGCGGAGGCCGAGGACTGGCCGCTGGCCAATGCCTGGGACAACAAGATGCGCGTCGGTGAGATCGTCTACCTCTGGATAAAGGAGCGCCGGCAGCGGATCTCGGCTCTCATGACCTACAACTGCGATCAGGCATGGTCCTGGCCGGAAGCCAACCTGGTCCGGGAAGTGCTTGCGGACGAGGAACTCGTCCCCTTCCACGTGTGCATCGACGTCATGCCTTCCGAGACGTCGAACCTCGCAGACATCGTGCTGCCCTGGACGACCTACCTCGAACGGTGGGACATCGACTCGCGGCCTCCGCAGGGGCTCGTCGACTACGTCGGGTTGCGGCAGCCCGTGGTCAGCCCTCTGGGGGAGTCGAAGGACCTGCGGGAGATATTCCCGGAGCTGGCCCGCCGCATCGGCGACGGCATGGAGCGCTACTTTCCCTGGCGGACGCAGGAGGAGTACTTCGATGAGTACTTCCGGGCGGTTCCCGGTGGACTCGCGCACATGAAGGCGGCGGGGGTGTGGCAGGACCCGGCCAAGAAGCCCAACTACGCTCCCTACGAGCGGATCCTCACCAAGGAAGAACTCCGCGACAGCGAGATCGATGAGAAGACCGGGATCGTCTACAGCGGAACGGATCCGGAGAGCGGGAAGCGGCGGGCGATCGGAATCATGATCGACGGCGTGGCCCGGCAGGGATTCTCCACTCCGTCCCGCAAGGTCGAGGTGTACAGCCAGTTCGTCGCGGACAAGGGCGGTGAAGCCGGCAAGACCATCTCCCCACTCCCGATCTACGAGCAGATCCCCGCCCACCGGGGAGGGCTCGGGGAGGACCAGCTCATCATGATCAGCTTCAAGTGGAACGTGCACAACGCCCACCGCACCATGCAGTCCAAATGGCTCCAGGAGATCGTCCACACCAATCCCGCCTGGATCAACAGCGCCACCGCGGCCTGCCTGGGACTGCGCCATGGCGACTGGATCGAGGTGACGAGTTTCCGCCCGCGCGACGAGCAGGTACCGGGGGGGGACGGTTCCCGGTTCGGGACCCTGCGCACCCGCGTCCATGTCACCGAAGGCGTCCACCCCTCGGTGATCGCCATATCCCACAACGCCGGCCGTACGACGGGCGGTCCGGTGGCCAGCAACGGCCGTGACCGTGCCGCTCTCCCCGGTCATGAGGCGGTGCCGGACAAGGACGCCGAGCGGATCTGGTGGGCGGGATCCCTCAGCGTGCCTCAGAACGACATCCTGCCCATCTATCCCGACCCGGTCTCGGGCCAGCAGGCCTACCACGACACGATCGTCAGCATCCGGAGAATCGAGGACCGTGCGTGAGGGACGTTGACCTGCATGCTCTGGCTGAGAGCCGCGGAGTGTTCCTGCTGATGTCCAGACTGCTCGGCAAGGAGATCGACCACGCGCTCTACCGTGTGCTGGCGGCCGCCGACGCCCGGGCGGCTCCCTCCGGTCCGCTCCTGATCGATGCGGAGACACGTTCGATGGGGGAGGAGGAGGCCCTCCGGTCGCTGGCGGCCGAATACTGCCGGCTGTTCGTGGGGCCTCGCCCGGTCTGCCCGCCCTATGAGTCGGTTTACCGGGGGGAGGCGGTGATCGGTGGACGCGCAGAACATCGGATCAAGATGTTCATGATGCGCTACCGGCTCGGATCCACGATCCCGGTCGACTACCCCTTGCTCGCGTACGACCATCTTGCCGTTGGGCTTGCCTTGCTGCATCACCTCTTGGAGGCGTGCGCGGAGCCGTCATCCAGTGGGCCGGCGCAGGAGCAGGCCGAGGAAGCGGTCCACCGGCTGATGGATGATCACCTACTCTGGGCTCCTTCGTTTCTTCAGGACCTTCACTCCGCCACGCGTTTCGCCCCGTACGCAGGTTTCGCGGACCTCACCGCCCGGTTGCTGCTGAGGAGGTGAGCACTTCCTCCCCGTCCCGCAGATCACCGACGCCTCCCTCGGCTACGAGGAGGACGACCTGTGATCCCCGTCCAGCAGGGGGGCCAGCACCCGGAACAGATCGTCCGGCTCCCGGTAGACGACACCGGTCATGCCCAGCTCGACCGCGGTGTCCACGTTCGCGGCCCGGTCGTCGACGAACAGGCAACGACGGGCGGCGGCTCCCGCGGCCTGCGCGGCGGCCTCGTAGATCCGCCGGTCCGGCTTGGCCACCCCCACCTGCGCGCTGGTGACCACCGCGTCGAAGGAGCAGCCCAGCCCGGCCGCCTCCAGGACGGCGTTGAGCTGGAGCGTCGAGTTGGACACCAGCACGACCGGCACCCGGGCCCGGACCTGCCGCAGCAGGCCGACGACCTCCGCGTCGATCCGGCACCCGGCCTCGACGAATCCCCGGCTCAGCTCCGCGGCGTCCCGCGGGCCGGCCGGCCCGGCGAGCCCGGCGGCGATCGCCTCCGTCCACTGGCCGACCGTGATCCGTCCGAGGGCCGCGGGCACGGCCAGCTCCGGAGCGAAGGCGATCTTCTCCGTGGTGCCCGGGACCAGCCCGCAGGCGCGTTCACGCCGTTCGTGCTCGGTCAGGTCGACGTAGCCGATCACGTCGTAGAAGTCGCACAGCACCGCGTCGAAGGGCATCGGTTCTCCTGTTCATCCGCGCAGCCGCTCCCGCCAGGGGTGCGCGCCGTACTCGGTTTCCAGCGCCCCGTCCAGCCAGGCCCGCTGCCGCGCGGTCAGCAGCGGCAGCACCTGGTCGAAGTCCAGCTCGGTCTTGGGGCGCGGGTCCTTGGCCTTGAACAGCAGCTGGACCTCCGGGGCGAGGCGGAGGAAGCCGCCGGCGTCGGCGGTGACCGAGGCCAGCGGGCGGCGGATGCGCGCGTCGCGCCGGTAGACCCAGGTGTCGCCGTCGGCCTCGTCGAGCATCAGCTGGAAGCGCCACGGCCCGCCGGGGTGCTCGCGCACCCAGACGTCGTGCGCCCGGTCGGGCAGCGTCTCGTCCACCGGCCAGGGGCGCAGCGTGCCCGGCGGGTCGGCGACGTGGCAGTCCCAGCCGCTCAGCAGGCGGCGCACCGCGCGCTGGTCGCGGCGGAGCACGGAGACGTCCACGTCGCCGTGCTCGCGGTAGGCGCGGCCGACGGCCAGCTCGCCGGCCGCCGTCTCGGCCGCGGGTTCCTGCTCCCGGTGCCGGACCAGGCCCGCAGGCCCTGCCGACGGGTCTGGTCCGGCCGTCGCCGGCAACGCGAGGGATCCGATCAGGCGGGTGCACTCCGGTGGACCTGCGCCGCGATGATGACGTTGCCGTACAGGTCGCGGAAGTGCAGGGAGGAGCCGTCGGAGTCGTGCCGGTCGGCCCAGGTCTCCACGCCGGCGGCGGCCAGGCGCTCCCGCACCGCCGCCAGGTCGGCGGTGTAGAGGACCAGCAGCGGCTGCCCGCCCGTCTGCGCTCCGACCAGGGAGAGATCCTCTCCGCTCGCGGGCATGAGCCACAGGCCGCCGTCCTGTCGGCCGGGCAGGCCGATGTGCAGGAAGCGGTAACCGTCGGCGAGCTGGTCGTGCAGCACGGTGAAACCGAGGACGTCGCGGTAGAACGCCAGCGCCTCGTCCTGGTCCTTGACCAGCACGACCGTCCGGCCCAATGCGGTGAACATGCGGTCTCCTTCACTCCGGCACGCGACCGACGCGTGTCCGGTCCGGGTTCTGCGACCATGACGCATGAACCGCGCCCGAATCGACAACTCCCGCCCGCCGACTACGACCGGCACACTCCTCCGGTAGCGCGTACGCTGGATGTGACCGCTCTCACCGTTTCCTTGGTCGATTGCGATGAGCAGGTCAGGGAGCCGGTTCGTTCGCGAGCCGGCCCCTGTCATCGGCGCCCCTTCGCACGCTCGGCTCGTCCGCCGGGTGGGCATGGAGCAGGGCGAAGCCCGGCATGCCCTCGTGCGGCCGGATGCCCGCGGCGAACACCTCAGGGCCATCGAATACGGGTTCACCGCTGGGGCGGCGGGCGTAGGCGACCCGGCCGTAGTCCACGCCCTCGCCGCGGTCGCAGCTCATCCAGGTGATCGCCTCCTGCCCGCCCTCGCGCAGGGAACGGTCGACACCGCCCGCACGGACCGCGCGCTCACGGAGCTCGTGCGGGCACCCCCCGGGGGGTTGCTCGTGCCGGGGCAATCCGGAACGCGACTTCACAGACCCCGCGGCGGACCACCACCTCCGTAGGAGCATCGAAGCGGTTCATCCTTGCATCCGAGCGCTGTGTGTTCACCTCTCGTTTCCCGCGCCTTCATCGACATCTGTCAATATCGACAAATGTCAAAGTAGATGAAAATCGATACGAAGAACCCAGGATGAGCACCACCTCCAAGCGTGGCGGCCCGACCACCGACCGGCACCTGTCCCTCTCGTCCGCGCCGCCGACGTCGTGGTCACCATGGGCGGCGGCGACGCCTGCCCGATCTCTCCGGGCAAGCGCTGCCTCGACTTGGAACTGGACGAGTCGGCGGGTGAGGACGTCGAGCAGGTCGGCCCGATCCGGGATGAGACCGAGCGGTGTGCGCGGGCCCTGCCGGCCGATCTGGACGCCCCGGTCTCCAGACCGCCACCGATCGCCGGGCCGCCTCCGGTCCGCTCATCGACACACGTCAATATGGATGGCGGGCGAACCCGCTGGATCGACGTGCTGATCAGGGAGAACGATGGAACCGCTGGAGCCGCTGGAGTGCTGCGCGCCGCTGGCCCGCGAGCCGATCGATCCCGGCCGGGCCGCCGGGGTGGCGCGGGTGTTCAAGGCCCTGGGTGATCCGGTACGGCTGCGCATCCTGTCGATCGTGGCCAGCCACGTCAACGGCGAGGCGTGCGTGTGCGACCTGACCGCGGCCTTCGAGCTTTCCCAGCCGACCATCAGCCACCACCTGAAGGTCCTCAAGGACGTCGGCCTGCTCACCAGTGAGCGGCGGGCCTCCTGGGTGTACTACCGCGTGGTCCCCGAGCGGCTGGCCGAGCTGTCCGGCCTGCTCGCCGCCCCCACCGCCCTGACCGAACGCTGAAGGAAGCACTCATGTCCTCTCCTGCCCGTACTCCGGCGCCCACCGAGGTCGCTGATCCGGGCGTCCTCAATGGCCTGTCCACCCTGGACCGGTTCCTGCCGGTGTGGATCGGCGCCGCCATGGCCGCCGGCCTGCTGCTGGGACGCCTGGTGCCCGGCCTGGACACCGCGCTGGAGGCGGTGCAGGTCGGCGGGATCTCCCTGCCGATCGCGCTCGGCCTGCTGCTGATGATGTACCCGGTGCTGGCCAAGGTCCGCTACGACCGGCTCGGCACCGTCACCGGCGACCGCCGCCTGCTCCTCAGCTCACTGGTGCTGAACTGGCTGATCGGCCCGGCGCTGATGTTCGCCCTGGCCTGGCTCCTCCTGCCCGACCTGCCCGCCTACCGGACGGGTCTGATCATCGTCGGGCTGGCCCGGTGCATCGCCATGGTGCTGATCTGGAACGACCTGGCCTGCGGTGACCGCGAGGCCGCCGCCGTGCTGGTGGCGATCAACTCGGTCTTCCAGGTCGTCGCCTTCGCCGGACTCGGCTGGTTCTACCTGGAGGTCCTGCCCGGCTGGCTGGGCCTGGGCCGGGGCGCCGCGCTGGAGGTGTCGGCGGCCGACATCGCGCAGAGCGTGCTGGTCTTCCTCGGCATCCCGCTGGCCGCCGGTTACCTGTCGCGCAGGCTCGGCGAGCGCGCACGCGGCCGCGACTGGTACGAGGGCAGCTTCCTGCCGAAGGCCGGCCCGATCGCCCTGTACGGTCTGCTGTTCACCATCGTCATCCTGTTCGCCCTGCAGGGCGACACGATCACCTCCCGGCCCGGCGACGTGGCCCGCATCGCACTGCCGCTGCTGGCCTACTTCGTCCTCATGTGGGGCGGTTCGTTCCTCGCTGGGCGGGCGATCGGCCTGCCGTACGACCGCACCGCCACGCTGGCCTTCACCGCGGCGGGCAACAACTTCGAGCTGGCCATCGCGGTGGCGGTCGGCGTGTTCGGAGTGACCTCCGGCCAGGCCCTGGCCGGGGTGGTCGGGCCGCTCATCGAGGTACCCGTCCTGGTCGCCCTGGTCTACGTCAGCCTGGCCGGCCGCCGCCTGTTCTCCACCGCCCCGAAGGGAACCGCTCATGTCTGACACGCCCGCCAGGCCCAGCGTGCTGTTCGTGTGCGTGCACAACGCCGGACGCTCCCAGATGGCCGCCGGCTGGCTCGCCCACCTGGCGGGCGACCGCATCGAGGTCCGCTCCGCGGGCTCGGCGCCCGCCGAGACGATCAACCCGGTCGCCGTCGAGGCGATGCGCGAGGCCGGCATCGACATCGCCGCGGAAAAGCCCAAGGTGCTGACCACCGCGGCCGTGCAGGACTCCGACGTGGTGATCACCATGGGCTGCGGGGACGCCTGCCCCATCTTCCCCGGCAAGCGCTACGAGGACTGGAAGCTCGACGACCCCGCCGGTCAGGGCATCGAGGCGGTCCGGCCGATCCGCGACGAGATCCGCGCCCGGATCGAGAAGCTCATCGCTGAGCTGCTGCCCGCCTGATCTCCCGCCAGGAATGTGGCAGTCGTCCCGTGGCCTCCGCGGCCGGGGTGGCTGCCGCTTTCTGCTCCATCGAGCGCGTTCGCGCCGCGCGCGGTCCCCATCCCGCGATGCCACCGGAATTCCGCCGGCGACGGTCCGCTAGCCGGCGAGTCGCTCGATGACCTGGGCAACCATCGCCTTGGCGCTGCGGTCGGCACCGATCAGGGTGGCGGAGGCGGGCCCGGTCCAGTCGCCGTAACCGAGCAGGTGCAGGCGCGGCTCGGCGAGCGCGCGGGTGCCGTCGACCGGGATCGTTCCGCCGGGACCGCGGAGTCCCAGCGGGGCCAGGCGGGTCAGGGCGGGCCGGAATCCGGTGCACCAGATGACGGCGTCGCAGTCCAGGGTGGTGCCGTCGGAGAAGGCCACCCCGGCGGCGGTGAGACGGGTGAACATCGGCTCGGCCTTGAGCGCGCCGCGGTCGCGGGCCTCGCGCACCGGCGGGACGGCGACGGTGGAGAGTTCGGCGAGGATCTGCGCGGCGGAGTTGCCGCCGCCCACGACGACCACGCGCATGCCCCGGAAGGGCTCAGGGCCGGCGTAGGTCGCGGTGTGCGACTGCCGGCCGCGGAAGTCGCCGCGGCCGGGGTAGTGCGGCACGTACGGCCGCCACAGGTGCCGGTCGCGCTGACCACGATCCGCGCCCGCCAGGTCCCGGCGTCGGTCTCGACGGCCAGGCGCTCACCGGCGTCGCGCACGGTCCGCACGGTCGCCGGCCGGATGACCGGCAGCGCGTAGCGCTGCTCGTAGTCGCTCAGGTAGGCGACCGCGTCGGCGGCGCCCAGGTGGCCGCCGCCGATGACCGCGACGTCGACCGGCCGCGGAGCGCCGGCCATCGGTGCGGTCATGCGGTGATGAGCCGGGCATCCGCCGGACCGGCGGGCGCGGGCCCGGCCGGCGGCGTGAACAGGGTGCCGAGCCGGTTCACCACCTCGGGGACGATCCAGTAGTAGACCCAGGTGCCGCGCCGCTCGCAGTCGATCAGCCCCGCCGTGCGGAGGACCTTCAGGTGGTGGGAGATCGTGGGCGCGGTCAGGTCGAAGGCGTCGGTCAGGTCGCACACGCACGCCTCACCCCCCGCGTGCGAGCCGATCATCGACAGCAGGCGGAGCCGGACCGGGTCGGCGACCGCCTTGAGCAGCACCGCCAGCTCGGCCGCCTCCGCCTCGGCGAGCGGCTCGCGGGCGATCGGCGCGCAGCAGGCGGTGGTGGGGGCGCTCATGAGCAGGCTCCTTACTTCGATCCTGGTCTAAATGGTACGCGGTGGTAGGCGGCCAGCGCGAACGCGGCGATCGCGCAGGCGGTGCCCACCGTCGCCATGACCCGGCCGCAGCCGGCGACCTGGGCGAGGGCGAGCGCGCCCAGCGGGGCCGATGCCTTGGCGGCGACGGAGAAGAGCGCGATGCGGCCGGACAAGGTGGCGTAGGCGGTGGTGCCGTGAAGGCGTAGTAGAGCACGCCGTAGCCGATGGTCTGGGTGACGGCCAGGGCGGCGACGATCCGCGCGCCCTGGCGCCGGGAGCGCGGCAGACCGCCGCCCCCGGTGGCGGAGGCGGCGGTCCCGGCGGCGGTGGACCTCATGCGGCCTCGCCGGAGCAGCCGATCAGACGCAGGGCCTCCTGCGTGCGGTGGGATGACCGTCGGACATGGCCGGATCCCGCCTCTCGTCGAGTGATCGTGGCACGGGGTCGGGCGTGGGTCAGCCGCAGCAGCCGCCGCCATCGGTGGTGGCGGACACCCCGGCCAGGGGCAGCGGGGTGGTCGGCAGGCCGCCGCTGATCCCGGTGGCCAGCCCGGCCCGCGTCTCCTGGGCATCGGCCAGGTCCGACGAGCACACGCCGGTCTCCGGCAGCTCCAGCCGCACCTGCCGGGCGGCCGCCCAGTCTCCGGCCAGGGCGGCGACGACGGAGCGGACCTGCTCGTAGCCGGTGGCCATCAGAAAGGTCGGGGCGCGGCCGTAGCTCTTGACGCCGACGGCGTAGTAGCCGGCCTCCGGATGGGCGAGCTCGTCGGCGCCGTGGGCGGGCACGGTGCCGCAGGAGTGGTGGTTGGGGTCGATCAGCGGGGCCAGGGCGCGGGTGGAACCCAGGACCGGATCCAGGTCCAGGCGCAGCTCGGAGGCGATGGAGTGGTCGGGGCGGTAGCCGGTGGCGGCCACGATCCGGTCCGCGACGACCTTCTGCTCGACGCCCGACGGGTCGCGGCTGACCACCGTCACCGCCTCGCCGTCCACGGTCACCTCGTGGGTGAAGAACCCGGTCAGCAGCGTGATGCGACCGGACTCCACCAGGGCGCGCAACCGGGTGCCGAGCGCGCCGCGGGCCGGCAGGGCGTCGGCCGCGCCGCCGCCGTAGGTGCGGGCCGCGTTTCCGGCGCGGATGGCCCAGGTGATGCGGGTGTCCGGTGCCTCGTCGGCGAGGGCGGCCAACGCGAGCAGGGTGGTGGCGGCCGAGTGGCCGGCGCCGACGACCAGGGTGTGCCTGCCGGCGTAGGCGGCGCGGTCCGTGCCCAGCACATCCGGCAGGGCGTGGTCGACGAACGCGGCCGCGGCGTGCTCGCCCTGCGCGGGCAGGCCGGAGGCACCGAGCACGTTCGGGGTGCGCCAGGTGCCGGAGGCGTCCACGACCGCACGGGCGGTGATCTCGCTGCCGTCGGCCAGGCGGATCAGGAACGGCGCGGCCTCGCGCCCGGTGGTACGGACCCGGTCGAACCCGGCGCGGCTGATCCCGGTCACCTGGGCGTTCAGGTGCAGGTGCGGGGCGATCGCCGGGTGCGCGGCCAGCGGGGCCAGGTAGTGCTCGACGAGCTCGGCACCGGTCGGCAGCCAATCCGGATCCGGAGCCGCCCAGCCGTGGGCGTCCAGCAGGCGGCGGGCGGCGGCGTCGAGGTCGTACTTCCACGGACTGAAGGTCCGCACGTGCCCCCACTGGGCGATCGAGGCGCCCACCCGGGATCCGGCCTCCAGGACGAGGAAGCCCAGGCCGCGCTCGGCCAGATGGGCGGCGGCGGCCAGGCCGACCGGCCCGGCGCCGATCACCACGACCGGCAGGTGGGCCGGCTGCGGTGAGAGCACGGCCTGCTCATTGCCGGCGGCCGGGACGGTCTGCCCGGCCGCGGTGCTCTGGGCGGCCGGTACGGCCTGCGCGCTCTGCTCGGCGGGGGCGGCCGGGCCGCAGCATCCACTGCTCATGGTGATTCCTCCTGGGTTCGGGTGGTCGCTCTCGGACGGTCGGTGGGATTCAGCGGGCGATCCAGGCGGCGGCGCGGGCGCGCTCCGGCACGGCGTCGGCCCGGCAGGCACGGTCGCAGGCGGTGCCGGTGGCCTCCTCGAAGGGGACGGGCGCGGACGTCGCGGGAGCCGGACGGCGGCGCAGCAGGAAGCGCATCCCACACCTCATGTTTCGAAGGTTGTCTAAGTAGTGCTCAGCCTGCCACTCTGATTAGAGAAACGTCAAATTAGGCGGTGGCAAAAACAGGTGGGTCTCCGGTGCTCCCGGCGCTCGCCCTCGCCCTGGTCGCCGTGCTGGGCCTGGACGGGCCCATCGCCTGGTGGTCCTGCGTGCCCGTCGACCCGCCCTCGCGGACCGGGTTGCGGCGGTCGGCCGCCGCACCGCCGACCTGCTGGTGGCCGGGGTAGTCCCGCGCACGCACCCCCATACCCGAATGATCATCCATGGGTGGTGCGTTGATCCTTTGAGGGGGCCACCGTTCAGATCGGGTTCCAGCCCGGGAAGGGGGGACCCGCCGGCACTAGAAGATCAATCCGTCCCGTATCCATTGAATATTCACCTACCGTAACGGCTCTCATGCTGGTAGAAATCATGACGCGAGTGGGGTTGTCTGGAGGGGGAACCGCGCTCGCCGCGCGGACACGGACGCCATCGGTCGGTCATGGCGGTTGCTCCAGGGCCCATGGCTCCGTGTCCGCGCACCGACCGGCTCCGCACGGCGCGAGAGGAGCCGGAGACCGCCGCAGTTGCCCGCGCCGTCGGCGCCCAGGGGTGCGGCTGGTGTGCGGACACGGGCGCAGAGATCAGCCGATGACCGGCAGGTTCATGACGAGCCGGTTGCGTCCGGACCGCTTGGCCGCGTACAGGGCCTCATCGGCTGTGTCGATGAGGCCGGCGATGCCCTGGCCGGGTCGGCGGACGGCGGCGCCGATCGAGACGGTGACCGCCACCGGCGTCCCGCCGGTGGGCACGGGCGCACGGCTGATGCTGCGGCGGATGCGCTCGCCCAGTTCGTGAAGATGTGCCGGGTCGCAGTCGTGCAGCAGGACGAGGAACTCCTCTCCGCCGTAGCGGACGGCGATGTCGTCGCTGCGCAGGTCGGCCCGCAGCCTGTCGGCGACTTCCTGCAGCACCGCGTCGCCGACGGAGTGGCCGTAGGTGTCGTTGATCCACTTGAAGTGGTCGATGTCGACCACCAGGAGGCCGTTTATCGCGCGGGAGGCGGTGGTGGCGCGGCGGCCGAGGACCTCCTCGAGGAAGCGCCGGGTGTACAGGCCGGTCAGCGCGTCGGTGAGGGCCAGGCGCCGCTGCGCCTGCAGCAGGAGGGTCATGCGGGTCAGCATCAGCGCGAACACGATCACACAGCCGGCCGCCAGGGTGGGGATGTGCACCGGCGTACCGCGCACGTGCTGCAGGTACAGGAAGCACGGCGGGGCAAGGCAGGTGGCCGCGACGATGATCAACCGGCCGGTTCCGGTCACCGGCGCGCAGGCGGCGTGCCGGTCCAGTCGCGTCATGGACGGGTGCAGGGCTGCCGCGGCCAGGACCAGGGGGGCCGACAGCCACAGCAGGTCGGCGAGGTGGCTGTGGCCGTGTCCGAGGATGCGCTGGAGGGCGTAGGTCGTGTCGGCCAGGAAGATCAATGTGCCGTAGGCGTACAGCAGCCAGTGGGCGGTGGTGCGGGCGGCGTTGCCCAGGATCAGCCGTACCGCCATGAGCAGCAGGACCAGGTCCATCGCCGGGTAGATCGCCACCCATACCGCCGCCGCGGACCGGTGCGGATCGGCCATGACGGGTGAGAGCACCATCGTCCACAGCGGCAGGCCGGCGCCCACGACGATGATCGCGGCGTCGATCCCGTCGGCCAGCGTCCACATCAGGCCGCGCTGGCGCAGGAACATCAGCACCGCGGCGGCCGTCAGCGGGTAGGCCAGCAGGAACAAGACGGTCGGCAGGCCGGGGCCGGCGTCAGGGGTCCACTCCTCGCGGCGCAGGTGGAAGGCGAAAGCACCCAGGGCGACGCTGAGCTGCCCGGCGGCCAGCAGCAGCCAGGGCAGGCCGTGGGCGGGGCGGTGGCGGCCGATCCCGACGATGACGGTGACGGAGGCTGCGACGCCTGGCACCACTGCGGCGATCATTGCCGTGGTGCCGCTCGCGTCCAGGTGCTGGAGCACGTGCAGGACGCCGGTGCCGACCAGTCCCGGCAGCAGGTAGGCCAGCCAGGTTCGGGCATGTGGAGGCGGAGCGGGGTCAGATCGCATCGAGGCAATCTCCTTCGCGCACCGGTCACCGGGCGGCGTCGAAAGCGCTGATGGATGCGCGCACTGCCGGTGGATGCGCAAGTTGAGGGGGAGGGGGACGTGACGGTCCGCATCACCGTCCGGGTACGGCATGCACGACCAGTCCGTTGATGCGGACCGTCACCAAGTGCCTACATGATGCCATTGATCTACCCTGAGTGGGCAAGCGTTTCCCGTCAGTGATGATGTGATCCAGCTCTCCAGGAGGCGGGGACGCATCCGTCGCCGCTCGATGGACGCCACGGATGCCGGCGATCCGCCGGGAGGCGATCGGCTGGCCGGCGGATCGGGCGCCGCCGGGTCGGACCCGGCGGCGGGGCCGGGTTGCACGTGGGTCACGGTATGCGGGCGCCCCCGCCCGGGGTCCGAAATTGCGGCATACTGGCTGGTCATCACCGTTGCCCGGGGCCCGGTCGGCTGCGGTCCGCCCGTGACGGCAGCATGACGGCGATGGACCGGATGTTGGTCGCGCTCGATGAGGGGCAGACGAGTGTGGCGCCGCTGGTCATCGTATCCGGGTGACCAGCGGCGCCTTCCCCGGCGCAAGGAGGGGATAGGGCGATGCCGCCCTACTGCGCTCCTGACCATGTCTACCATCCGCAGCGGCCGCGGATAGAACGGATCGGCGAAGGCGGCGCGGCGCGATTGGGGGATCTTGTGCCCGGGATGAAGGATTTCTTTCCCCGGTAGAAAACACCTCATCCGACGCGTGTCCGCATTCCTCCGTTCGCAATACGGCGCACATCACTTTCCAGGAATACGGCATACCGAAAAGTGTCCAGTCGGGCGGTGAACCTCTGGCCGCTCCTGTGTCTCCGCTGGCGGATGGCCCTTTCATGAATCTCCTGCGGCCATTCGATCATGGAGTGCGGCGGGGCCGGCCCGCCCTCTCCCCGCTTCGCGCGGCACATGAAAAGGATGACCGGGACGGTTGACGAATTTCCACTTCAGGGGAAAATTCCTCACCTCAAGCGGAAGAATACCTACTCTTCGCCATCGATCGGTTACCCAGAGCGCGGGGAGATCGTGTTAGCTATGTGCCGCCCGCGGACGACGGCCCGGCCCCACCCAGCCTCGGCACCGCACCGTCCGCGAAGAGATCCCCGCTCGTGCCTGCCAGGGACCGAGTGGGAGGTGATGCCCTCCCGGCGTCGTTGCGGTTCGTCGCATCGGGCGGGCATCACCTCTGCCCCGGGGTGCCTGAGGGCGGGGGCACCCCGGGGCGGGATATCCCGCCCCGACGTCAACGGCAGCTTCCAGGCAGCAGGAAGGAGCCCCCCATGGCGCCGCCGGCGACCGCTTTCCCGGCCTGGGTCGGCTGATGGGTGACCTGGCCGGGCAGGTGACGGGCGTTCAGCGTGCGATCCCGCCGTTGCCCGCCAGGCACGTACGCCGAAGCGTCTGCTCCGCGGTGCGGTGCCGGCGCGAGGCCGATCCCGCCTCCCCGAGGAGTCGATTCCGTCCACCATCCGGCCGTGGCTTCGGCGCGCGCCCGGTTCCCCCAGCCCGAGGACTTTCATGATCGAACCGAACGTCGTGGCGGAACTGCTGCTGGGCGG